>CAMKNB010000010.1 GCA_946414095.1 uncultured Mycoplasmatota bacterium | reverse complement strand
CTTCTATGGATAAATTAAATAATGGTTCTAATTTAGTAGCAAAAGGAACAAAAGAATTATCTAATGGTCTTGAAAAATATAATAAACTTGGTATTAATAAAATAAGTAGTGCAGTTAACGGACCTATTAAATCTACACAAAAGAGATTAGAATCAATTGTGAAACTAAGCAAAGAATGCAAAATACTAGATGACAAAGATTCTAAAACAGATGGAAAATCTAAAATAATATTTATGATAGATTCTGCTACTTCTATAGATGAGAATACAACAAATGTAAAAGAATTAAAAACTAGTAAAACTAATAAAACAAAAAAATCATTTTGGGATAAAGTAAAAAATTTATTTAACTAAGAATAGTAAGGTAATTAAAAAGAAATCAATTTATTTATATGATTTCTTTTTTTATTTCTTTAGTGTTAAATAATATATATCTCCAGCATCCATACTAGGTGTATCTAACATTAATTCCTTATCGAGAGTAACTGTAAACTTTGTTTTATTACTACTTAAATTAATGGTGCCATCTTGATTATCAGAAAGTGGATTATTAGTTTTAATTACTATGCTATTAGAATTGATTTTTTTTATAGTAAATATAAAATAACTATCTATAACATATTCCTTATTCAATTCTACTTTATATTCTTTAGTTATCTCTTCTGGTACATAATCTTCTGACCATCCAGACCAACTTGATTGTTTAATAATTAATGTAAAATTGTTAGTTTCATTATTATTTAAGACAAAATATAAAACTACTGAAACAATAACTAAAATAATTAATACAATAAATAGATAAATTTTTTTCATTCATTACCACCACTTTAATTATAGCATAAAAAATTGATATTGTTAATATTTTTTATAGAGCAGGTGAACCAATAAAAGATTTTTGTTTAAATTGAAAATATATTAATAAAAGAATACCTACTATTAAGAAACTACTTCCTAGTAGTTTCTTTTTATATAATTTCTTATCATTTAATGAAGAATTCTTATAAGCATTATAATTTCTTATAAAAAAATAAGTATATATTAATAATACTGCAATTAGTGTAATTTTAAATATTTTGTTAGATTTATTTGTATATTTTTGTTGATTTGTTATGATATATTTTTCTTCTAATTTATCTCCATAAATATTTAATATACATATTATTATAAATATTATCCAAAGAAGTTCTTCAAATTTTAATCTTTTTAATTCATTTATTATAGTTTCTTTCATATTATAATATTATTCTATTAAATATAAAAAAACTAATCATTTATTTGATTAGTGCTCTTACAATTATTAATATTAATAAATGAAGTGGATAGAATGTATAAAAGAAGTATTTTAGATTGAATCCTTTTTTACCATTATACATCATCATTATTGGAATACTTAATAATGCAAATTTATATTTATAAGATATAAATAATATTATTGCAGATAAGATATATTTTATTACTGGTTTATCTCTAAATACATAAAATATATATATTAGAATTAATCCATATGTATTATGATCTCCAAATGTAATAGTTGATATTAATAAAAATATTATAAATACTAAAAATAGTAAAGCTGTTTTTGTACTCGTATTTTTATTACTGTTGTTAATCTTTTCATATATCATTAGGAATAATACTGATAGTGAAAAAGTAAACAGTACATTTTGATGCAACCAATTTATATCTTCATAAAATGCATAATCAAAAATTATTTCAGTTATTAAAGCAAATATAAATAAATTTCTTAAATATTTTTTTCTATCTCTTGTATAATAAAAGCCTTCAGAAATACAAAATGCAAATAAAGGAAATCCAATTTCACCAATTTTAACAAATAAAGAGACACCATCATAGAAAATTAATCCTATATGATTAAATAGCATTATTGAAACGGCTATCAATTTAAGTACAGTATTATCTAATACTTTAAATTTATTCATAATTATCACAATTTAGATTGTATCATTATTTTTTTTAATATTCAATTTGTATTTATTGATAAATAAAAATAAGTATGTTAAAATTACATAGTAGTGTATGATAGAAGTAGATAATAAAAATAATTTGGAATATAAAAAGAAATTATCTTTTTTAAGAATTAGTAGATTAGGAATAATATTTCTATTTACTTTTTTTGTACTTTTTTATGTAGGAATAAATAGTGATTATTTAATTAAAACAATTATTAAATATATTTGTTTGGTATTAGGTATTGCTAGTTTAATTTTATTTATAGTTTATATTATTAAATATTTTAGAATTAAAGGCGTTAAATTAAAAGCCAAAAGACATATAATGAATGCTTTAACTAGTATTTATTGTATTTGTTGTATCGCTTTTTTAATTATCTTATATGGCCCTTATGCTGGATTTAGAGAATGGTTAATAACAACAGCTATGGGAACAATGACACATCATTATTTATGTGAAATATTTTATGATGAAACAACAATAAATGAAGTTTTAAGTTCAAATTACATTGAAGACACTAATGAGGAAACAGAAGTTTTTGAAATAACAGAGGATAATATTAAAGAAGAGTCAAAATGGACAGAATATGAACATAAATTGTTTGATAACCATACTACTGATGAAATATATCGTAAAATAGAATTTAAAGTAAGAGGACAAAGAGCATGGATAATTGCAATATATGATCCTAAAAACTTATCTGTTGTTTGTTCTAAAAATATAATGCATAGGGGAGAAATGCTAGTAAGCATGGCCAAAAGAACAAAAGCATTAATTGCTGTTAATGGTGGAAGATTTTATGATCCTAACCATTGGAGTAATGGTGGAATTCCAAATGGAGTAACCATAATGAAAGGCAAAATAATTTCTGATAGAGAGTACAAAAATCCATATGGAGTTATTGGAATTAATAATGATAATCAGTTAGTTTTGTATAAAAATAAAAAAGCAAAAGAAGTACTTAGTCTTGGAGTAAGAGATGCAGTTACAAGTAAACCATTCTTAATAGTAAATGGAAAAGCTATGTATACTAGTGGAAATGGTGGATACGGTTTTGCAGCAAGAACGGCTATAGGTCAAAGAGCAGATGGAACAATGTTACTTTTAGTTGTCGAGTGTAATGATGCAAGAACAATAGGTGCATCAATGAAAGATTTAACAACTATATTTACTAATTATGGAGCAGTAAATGCAGCAGCATTAGATGGTGGTACATCTAGTGTGCTTGTTGAAAATGGTAAGATGATTAATGATCCAATAAATGATCCATTTGTACATGAAACAAGAAAAATACCAACAGGATTTATAGTTACAAGACCAAATTTAATAAATGAAAATAATATTAAAGAATTAGAAAACTTAAAAGTTTGGGAAGTATTTGATATGATGAATGATGTAAAAGAGGAATTAAAGGATTAAAAATGAATAAAAAAACATTTAAAAAAATATCTATTATATTATCTTCTATACTAGTATTTTTAATACTAGCTTTTTGCGTAATATATTTTATTATATTAAGTCCTAAAAAGAATTTTAATAGATTAATTAATTCTATATTTGATGAAACTATAAATGTTACATCTAGATTTAGCAAAGATGAATTTAAGTCTTCTATTAATAAAGGAAATATTAAATTAGATACTAACATAGAAAAGTATAATGGACTTGTTGGATATGAAATGGAATATGATGTTGAAAATGACAAGAAAAATAACAAGACATTAGTAAATTTAAAATTTGGTAATGATGATGAAAATATAGAAGGTACATTTTATAAAGATTCTGACTTTTTATATTTTAATTTTCCATTTATAATGTCTGATATGATTAAAATAGATTTAGAAAAGTATGGATTTAATATAAATTCAAAAAGTATTTCTTATAGTAAGAATGATTCTAAACATGTTTTAAATATTATTAGAACTAGTGTTATCAACAATATTTCTAATAATAAGATAAAAAATAGTATTGAAGATTATCATATTAAATCTTCATATAAAATAGATAATAATGAATTAGAGAGTCTTTTAAATGCAATAATAAATGATTTAAATAATGACGAAGAATCTATGAAAATACTTTTAAATGATTTTAATATAGACTTGGAAAAATTAAATAGTTTTAAAGATAGAACATTAGATAATTTTAATAAAAAATATGAGTATTTAGAAATAAATTTATATTTTAGTATTCTATTAAAATTAGATAATGTTAGTGTTTTTACAAATAATTATAATATTAATTTAGATATAGATGATGAAAATCAAATTGTTGTTAAATCAGATAATAAAGAATTATTAAATACTACATTTAATAATAAAATGATAAAAGGTAATATTAATAAAAATTCTAAAAGTATTTTATTTGATTTAAAATTAGATCCTTCTAAAGATGAAATAAATATAGATGGATATATTAGTTATGATGTAAGAGAAAATGAATATATAAAACTTGATTTATCATTAAGTACATTGTTAAATGAAAAAATAAGTGATTATGATACTAGTCTTGCTAAAAGTTTCAATCAATTTACAAGTAAAGATTTAAAATCACTATATAAAATAATTGATTTAGTTAATAAATATATAGAATTATTAATTGGTAACAATAATTTTAATATAGATTTAAATATATAATAATTATTCTTGTATTTTATACATTGTTATGTTAGAATAACTTTCAATTATTTGAGGTGAGAAATTATGGATGATAATACAAGATACTTACGTGAATTAATTGAAGAAATGAAAAAGTTAAGACAAGAAGTTAGTAATTTATCAAGGCAATTGAATAGATTAGATAGTCTTGAATCTGAAGTAAGAGAATTTAGAAGATTATACGATAAAAGAAGCTATAAAAGGTAAGACATATTTGTTTATATGTCTTTTTATTTGATTAAATAATAGTTTTATGATATAATATACATCATCAAAAAGGGGAATTTATTATGAGATATCATCCAAAAGTAATTGATTTTTTTAAGCGTCATAATATGTATGAAGAAAGTATGTTTGATTATCTACAAGATCATAGTGTTATGCTAGATTATAATGATCCAGAGCAAAGGTACTTTATTGGATTTAATTGCTCATTTAAGAATGGGGTTTTAAAAAATATTAGTATAGGATTACCTTATATGCAAGATTATAAAACTATGCTAATAAATATACATGAAATAACTCATGGCATTTATGCTTATAAAAAATTAAACAAAAAGTATAACCCAAATATTGGTATTGAAACATTACCTATGCTGTATGAGAGAATATATATATTAGAAAATGGTAATGAAGAATTAAGACAATATGGAGAATTCTTAGATAGTTGTATAACAGAAACATCAGAAGAAAAATATAAATTTGCGCTAAGAGTTAGACAAAGATTACTTGATAATTATAATAATGATTATAAAGTAGTAAAAAAACAAAGTGATAAACTTGCTGTGCAAGAAGAATTAAAACTTAAATTATCAAAAATTTTAAAGTCCTAAAATGGACTTTTTATTTTTATATGTGATATACTTGTACTATGAAAATATTGAAGCCTAAAATAAAAAATTGCGTTATAAATAATTTTGAAGAATGTTATAAAAATAGAGTGTTTGAAAATTCTATTTTTGAAGTGTGTAATAATGATAAAAAAGTATTAAAAGATATTGTAATAGATTCATGTATATTTAAGAATATTGATTTTAGTAATATAGAATTAATAGATGTTGATTTGATAGATGTTAGATTTGAAAATTGTGATTTATCAAATAAAACATTTGACTATAAATTGATTGAAAGAGTAGAATTTATTAATTGTAAAATGACTGGTATTAGTTTTATGGAATCTAGTATTAAAGATGTATATATTGATTCATGCGTATGCAAGTATTCAAATTTTTCTGGTTCTAAAATTAATAAATTGATTGTAGATAGTAGTGACATGTTAAACTCTTCTTTTGTTGAAACAATGTTTAAAAATATAGAGTTCAATAAAGTTAATTTTGAAGAATGTGAACTATTTAACGTAGATTTAAATGATATTGATTTTTCTAATTGTAATATTAGAAATATTTTAATTGATAAAAATTCTTTAAAGGGAATGATTATTGATAAATTCCAATCACAAGATTTAATACATATGTTAGGAGTTAAGATAAAAAATGAATAATTTAGATAGATTTATTAAAGCTCAAGAAAGAGACTATTTTAAGGCATTAAATGAGATTAAAAAAGGTAAAAAAACAACTCATTGGATTTGGTATATTTTTCCACAACTAGATGGACTTGGTTATAGTTCTACTGCTAAATATTATGGCATTAAAGGAGAAAATGAAGCAATAGAGTACATAGAAAATGAATATTTGAGAAATCATTTACTTGAAATAAGTAATGAACTATTAAAAATAGAAAATAAGAGTATCAATGATATTATGGGATATCCAGATGATTTAAAGTTAAAATCTTGTATGACACTATTTGATTATGTGAGTGATTATGAAGTGTTTTCCAAAGTATTAGAAAAATACTATGATGGCACATATGATGAAATAACTATTAAAATACTTAAAAATAAGTAATAACTATGATAGAATATAATAGAGGTGCAATATGATAAAGTTTGATAGTGAAACACTTACTAATTATTTAAAATTTAAATTAGATAAGATTGAGGATGAGTTTACATTTGATGATTTATCTAAAATAGATGAATTATTTCTTGATTATCAAGAAGAAGCTATAGATTTAAGAGTAGTGGATAATTTTAAAAATTTAAAAAGAATTGAACTTATAAACTTTACTGTATCTAACGAAGATATAGATATTATGGAAAGATTAAGTAAATTAGATGATATTACTTTTGATAGATGTAATTTTGAAGAAGAAAATAATTTAACTAAATTACATCTTAGTGGTTTATCTTTAATTAATTGTTTTATAGATAATTGTGATTTTGTTTATGAAATGAAAGATTTAAAAGAATTGAGTCTTATTCATTTAAATGTTGATACAAATAAATTAAATACTCTTTCAAATTTGACTCATTTACAGCTATCATATTCTAGCTTATCAAATGAAGAAATTGATATTAATAGTTTAGAAGAATTATATATTGATAATACAAATATTAATAAAATAGACTTTACATTGAAATTACCAAAATTAAGAATATTAAGTATTAATGAAGAACAATATTTAAATAATAAAGATTTAGTAAAAGATTTAATAAAAAATAAAATTGAAGTTTTAAATGACGGTATCATTAGATTTGAAGGTGATACATATGAATAATTATAATCATGTATATAGAGCAGCTTCATTAAATCAAGGTTGGATAGATTATATAAATAATATATATTCTGAAAACCCAGGTACTAAAATATTAGTTGAAGTACCTAATACATTAGCAATAGATAAATCTATATTACCTTCTTTAGATAGCCATATATCAATTAGAATAGCTGGTGGATTTGATAATGTAAGACTTAATAATTATAATGATAAACCTGATTATAGAAATGATTGTTTTGATACTGTAATATATAGTAGAAATGAAGTCATCAATATAATGAATGAGATAGAAAGAGTAGAAAAAGGTATAGACCCTAGTTGGAGTAAATTAGAGGTTCTTATTTATCTTTATGATACATTAAGAAGTAAAATAATGTATGATCCAAAATATGAAACAAAGCCTTCTAAGGATATAAGATCTTTAAGGGGGCTAATATCAAAGCAAACTGTATGTGCTGGTTATGCTCTTATCTTAAAGGAATTCCTTGATAGAAGAGGAATTGAGTGTCATTATGTTAGAGGAAACGCCCATGCATGGAATGTAGTAAAAATTGATGGGCATGAATATGCAGTAGATTTAACTTGGGATAATAGAAATTATAGGCAAGGTTTTCATCATGTTGCACAGTATTTAGGACAAGATGTAAGAACTTTTAATGCAGAACATAAACCTGATGATAGAGAACCATTTAAAGATTATCAAAGTAGATTAGAGACAATAGATATTAATAAAATTAATAATTTTATAAACTATTTAAATATATCATCTAATTATAAATCAACAACCTATAATTTTACTAGAAAAAATGGCACTAGATTTATACTATCTCAAGTAGGATATTTTGTTTATGGTGGTAAATATTATTATAATTATATTTATCGTGAAGTTTCTCCTGATGGTAAAGAAGGACCACTTAGATTTTTTTGTTCAGAAGAAAACGTTGCTAAGTTAGTAGATGATATTAGATTTCATAGAAAATATTCAACAAGTCAATATGAAGCGATAATTAATATTTTATTTTCAAATGAAAACATTTTAGATTCCATGAATAAAAATACACTTTATTTAGGAAACGTTGATAGTAGATATGGTAGAGTTGTTCAAAGACCTTCTGACATTGTAAAAAAAGAAAATCTATGTGCAACATTTAGTTTTCCTGGGAAGAGTTTAAGAAGATCATCAGGACAATATATATATTTACAAAAAGAACCAATATCTGGAATAGATATTAATGGAAGAAGAGTATTTAGATATAAAATTTATGAAGTAGTAAGTGGAGAAATGCAAGCAAATATTATTTATTCTGAAGGTGAACTATTAAATGATAATAGACAAAGATTTATAGATGTTTTCTTATCTAGGGAAAGACTTGATAGAAAAGTAAAAGAAGCAGGTGGATATGTAGGTTTCTTTGATAAAGATGGTATAAAGACATATGATCCATATTTGAATAATTATTTTAGAAATAAAGCAAATATTAGCATTATTAATAATAAAATTAGAGAATCTAGAAATAAAAAGCCAGAAGAAGTAAAAAAAGAGGAAATAAAGAAAGAAGAACCTAAAAAAGAAGAATTTAGACTTCCTACTTTTGAAGAACTTAAGAGTCTTGCTAGTAACTATGAATTAGAATCTTATCTTGTGGAAGGGAAAATAGATTATAGAGTTGTTGACATTAGAACTAGAAAGGTTGTAACAAATCTTGAATTGGTAGAAAGAGCAATGTTTGCTAATATTTGGTTATCATCTGCTGGAGTAAAAAAGAATATTACTACAAATGATAGAGGTATGGGTTATGCATTTAATGAACCTGCAAGAGAACTTTATGATAAGTTTTGTAGAATTGCATATAATGACTGTATGAGAAATGGTGTAATTGATACTTTATCAATGTATAAAGGTATTGATGGTGGTTATAAATATAATTCTGAAATAATATTTAAGTTATTTAGAACTTCTTATCAAGCTGAAATAATAAACAATATGTTTTTAAAAGCCACTAGAAAACAAAAAAACAATAAAAAACCGGTTGCATTTTATACTTATGAGCATCTAGGTAGATTAATAGAAAATCAATATAAAGATAATAATGAAGAATTAATAAGATAAGTAAAGTTATAGCTTTACTTTTTTTATTTAAAATATTATATGCATATATAATTTATTTATTGTATAATAAATATACAAATATGAGAAAGTAGGGAATTTTATGAAGAATATTAAAGAAGTAGCAAAGAAAATTAAAATAAAAGATGATAACTTATCTTATTATGGAAAATATATTGCTAAAATTGATAATCAATATAGAGGACGTAAGCATGGTAAATTAATACTTGTTACTAGTATCAATCCAACTCCTTATGGAGAAGGAAAAACAACATTAAGTATCGGACTAAATGATTCATTAAATTACCTAGGTAAAAATGCTATTGCAGCATTACGTGAACCATCTTTAGGACCTGTTTTTGGTAGAAAAGGTGGCGCAATTGGTGGAGGTAAAGCAGTTATTGAACCTTCAACTGATATTAATTTGCATTTTACAGGGGATTTTCATGCAATAACTAGTGCTAATAATTTATTATGTGCTATTGTTGATAATCATATATATCAAGGTAATGAACTTGGAATTGATAGAGTAAATATTAAAAGATGTTTAGATGTTAATGATAGAAGTTTAAGAGATAAATTCGTTATTACAACTGCAAGTGAACTTATGGCAATATTTTGTTTATCAACTGACTTAAATGATTTAAAAAGAAGAATAGGGAATATTATAGTTGGTTTTACTAAAGATGGAAAAGAAATATATGCACGTGATTTACATGCAGAAGATGCTTGTACAATTTTACTAAAAAATGCAATTAATCCAAATTTAGTTCAAACATTATATGGAAATCCTGCTATTGTACATGGTGGTCCATTTGCTAATATTGCTCATGGATGTAATTCAATTATTGCTACAAAACTTGCTATGTCAGTTTCAGATTATGTAATTACAGAAGCAGGTTTTGGATCTGATTGTGGAGCTATTAAGTTCTTTGATATTAAATGCAAAGAAAATAATATTTATCCTGATGCTGTAGTACTTAATTGTACTATTAAAGCATTAAAATATAATGGTGATGAATCTTTAGAAAAAGGAATTGGTAATTTAGAATATCATATTAAAAATATGGCTAAATATACTAGTAATTTATTTGTATCTTTAAATTTATTTAATGATGATACTAAAGAAGAAGTAGAATATATTAGAAACTTTGTAGAAAATATGGGATATAAATTTAGTGTATCAACAATGTTTAGAGATGGAGAAACTGGTTGTGTAGATTTGGCAAATCAAATCATTTCAATGAAGAAAAATAAAAAGAAATATCATATGTATGAAGTCGATGATGATTTAAAAACAAAGATAGTTAAAGTTTGTAAAAATGAATATGGTGCTAGTGATGTTAATTTTGATAAAATGGCTTTAGAAAAAATTAAATCATTAAAAGATACTAAATTAAATATAGTTATTTCTAAAACACCAATGTCAATCACAGATAATCCAAAAGTGTTAGGTTATCCAAAAGATTTTATAATGACAGTTAATGATATAAATTTATATAATGGAGCTGGATTTATTACAGTACTAATGGGTGGAGTTTTAACTATGCCAGGACTTGCTAAAGAAAGTAATTATTTGAAAATGAAAATAGACGAAAATGGAAATATAAGTGGAATAAGATAAGGAGTATATATGTTTCAAATATTAATAGGAGTAATTTTTGTCATATTATTAATACTTATTTGTTATACAGTTATGTTATTTGCAAGAGTAAGTTTAATATCTAAAATAAAAAGTAGATTATTAAGAATAATTGTTTCATTAGTTCCTATAGTAATAGTATTTTTATTATTCAATATGGTAAATTCAATTGTAATATTGTTGCATTTATCTATATTTGTAGGAATTAGTTCATTATTATTTAAAGTGTTTAAAAAGAGCGATAAAAATAATTTAATAGTACTTTTTGGTTTGCTAACTACAATAATATACTTATCTATTGGAGCATATTTAGATTATCATGTATTTGAAACTAAATATGAAGTATTTACTCAAAAAGAGATAGGTACTGATAAATTTAGAATAATACAGATTGCAGATTCCCATGTAGGAACAACATTTGATGGAAATGGTTTTTATAAAAAAATAGAAGATATTTCAAAAATTGATTCAGATTTATTTGTTATAACTGGTGATTTTGTTGATGATAATACTACAAAAGAAGATATGATTAAATCATGTGAAGCGCTCGGTATGATTAATTCTAAATATGGTGTATATTTTATATATGGTAATCATGATAAAGGTTATTTTAATTATAGAAATTTTAAAGAAGAAGACTTAATTCAAGAACTCGAAAAAAATAATGTCAAAGTATTAAAAGATGAAGCAATAGAATTAAATGATTATATTTATTTAATTGGAAGAGAAGATAAATCATATCCAAGGAAAAGTATATCTGAATTAACTAATAATTTAGATAAGAGCAAATATATCATTGATTTAAATCATCAACCAAATGATTATGATAATGAGAAAAAAGCAAATGTTGATCTTGTATTAAGTGGACACACTCATGGTGGTCAATTATTTCCTCTTGGATATATTGGAGTATTATTTAAAGCCAATGATATGTTTAAAGGAATGAAAAAGATTGATAACACTTATTTTGTAGTAAATACAGGAATATCAGATTGGGCTATTGATTTTAAGACTGGAACTCATTCAGAATATGTTATAATAGATATAGTAAAGAATAAGAGGTGAATTTATATGAATAGTATGAAAGATGTTTATAATAGATTAAAAAAAGAGTATAAAAAACTTGATATTATATACACTGAAAGTAATGATACTATTGATATAAAAAATGGTAAATATATTATTAGTGCTAGTGATAAGATGGTAGAATTATCTAAAACATTAAGTTATGTCAATCATAAAGTAAATAGAGATTATAAAGAAGTATATAAGACAATAGTGAGTTACATTAAAGATCCAAATGGATATATTAAAGCAAAAAGAATTCAATTAGTAGTAGTACTAATAATTTCATTAATACTCACTCTTGCTATTGGATTAATACTAGATATATAGGAGTAGTATGAAAAAGATAGTATTAATACCATCATATGAACCAGATAATAAGTTGATAGAACTTTTAAAAAGTATTGATAAAAGCTTTGACATTATAGTTGTTAATGATGGATCTAGTAAAAAAACAAATTCGTTATTTGAAGATGCTAAAAAATATGCACATCTAATATCATATGAAACAAATATGGGAAAAGGTTATGCTTTAAAAGAAGGATATAAATATATAAAGGATAAATACAAAGAATATGTTGTTGTTACGATGGATAGTGATGGACAACATAAAATAGAAGATGCTAAGAAATTGATTGATTATATAGTTGATAATAAAAATGATTTAGCTATAGGAAAAAGGACTTGGGATAAAACAACTCCTATTAGAAGTAGAATAGGAAACTATTTAACAAGAAAAATATATAAAAAAGCAACAGGTAAAACAATTTATGATACTCAATCAGGTCTTAGAGCATTTAGTAATAATCTAATGGATTATATGTTGAATATAAAAGGAAATAGATATGAATATGAAATGAATGTTCTTTTAAATTTAAAGGATATTAAAGTTCATGAAATTCCTATTCAAACAATATATTTTAATAACAATAAAGGTAGCCATTTTAAATGGTTTGATGATTCCAAAAGAGTTTATAAAGTTATAAGAGAATATAAGAAACAATCATAGAATTGTTTCTTTTCATTAACAATAGATTTATTACTTCATAATATATATTAGTGAGGTAATTATGAATGAATTATATAGTTTCTTAGGAATAATAATTCCTTTTTTAGGGACAAGTTTAGGAAGTGCTTTTGTATTCTTATTAAAAGAAAATATTAATTATAGAATTGAAAAACTATTAATAGGCTTTGCTATTGGGGTAATGATAGCATCAAGTATATGGTCGCTTATAATACCATCTATTGAGATGTCTAAAACTATCTTTCCTGTATGTTTAGGATTAATTTTTGGCTTCATTTTTTTAATATTAATAACAAAAATTACTGATAGAATAAATAATAAATTAATGTTTAGTGTTACTTTGCATAATATACCAGAAGGTATGGCAGTAGGAGTATGTTTCGCAGGATTTTTAGTTGGTAGTATTTCTTTAATTAGTGCATTTTTATTATCAATTGGAATAGCTCTACAAAATATACCAGAGGGTGCTATTATTTCTTTACCTGCAAAAATTGAAGGACATAAAAAAGGTAAATCATTTATGCTTGGGGTACTATCTGGTATTGTTGAACCAATTAGTGCGTTTTTTACTATAATTTTATTAAATATTGTTGTTCCATTGTTACCATTTTTACTATCATTTGCTGCAGGTTGTATGTTGCATGTAGTTATAGAAGAATTAGTTCCAAGAATGCATGAAAATAATAATTCATCGTTTGGAATAATAGGAGTGTTAATTGGTTTTTTAATAATGATGGTTTTAGATGTTATTTTATAATAGATAATTAATAATATTTTATGGTATTATTAAAATAGGTGAATATATGAAAAAGGGAATTCAATTGGTTTTTGCAATATTTTTATTACTTATAGGATTATTAGGAGTTACATTTTATATAGTACTTGGTATTTCAAATGTAGATGTTTCTAAATGGACAATTGCATTTTTACTATGTTTGTATATGATTTTTTATAGTTCTAATGATATTGTAGATTGCTTAACTAGCAAAAGTTTACTAGAAAGATTATTAGAAAGAAAAAAGTATGAGGTAATGCTTTTAATTGGAGCACTAGTAATATTAATTGGAATAATATTAGGAGTAATATTAAGTGTAAACCTAGGATACATTATTTGTGGTATTGGAATTATATGGTGTATAATATGGATAGTAAAAGGAGATAGAAAATGAGAAAGAATTTAAGAGATGTATTTTTAATAATATTTATTACAGCATTAATAATAGGAGGATATTTTCTAGTTGATTTTATAATAGAAAAAGTAAATCATAAAGATTTTGTTACTACTGCACAAGAACTATATAAAAGTGCTTTAGAAAGTAAAACTGTTGATAACAATTATTTTGATAGTAAATCTAATAAGTTAGAAGACACAAATTTAAATTATCATATTGAATTTGACAATAGTGGAAATATCACATATTTTCTAGTTTATGATGATAAAAATGTTATTGAAGTAGAAGGTGATAAAGTAACAGAAAAAGAAATAGGTTTAGATAGTAACTATGGAGATATGACAAATTTAGAATTATCTCAATCAGTTAATTATAAACATTATTCATTAGAAAAAAGTTATACAGCTTCTGAAAGTGAATATAATAACGTAATTCCTGATGAAGATGAATTACCTATAATGCCAGATAATCCTACAACTCCTGAAACACCAAGTACTCCAACAACACCTGAAACACCAAGTACTCCAACAAATCCTAGTACACCAGACACATCAGAATTACCATCAAAACCAACAAATCCAACAAAGCCAAATTTACCTGAAATTGTTGAGACAAAGGATCCTATTACATATACTACTTCTAAAAGTCAATATTGTAAGAATACTTCAACTATGGGACATACTGAAAATTATTCTGGTGATGAATACGTGTATACTGTTTCTATGGGTCAAGTTCCAAATGGTTGTTATTCTGTTGAAATAACTAAAATAGAAATAGATGATAATGAAAATGCAACATTATATGTTAAAAACAATTATCCAACAATTAATAAGATGTGTACACAAGCAATTGCTTATCCATGTGCAACAGCAACATTTAGTAGAAAACCTAATAGTATTAAGGTAGTAGAAAGTAGAAGTGAAGTTGAATTTCCAATATATGGTCAAGATGAGATAGAAGAAAATGTAAATGAAGGAACTATTAGTTATATTATAGGTGAAAGTAAAGTTTGTAAAGATATTGATATTCCAGGTTATATAATTACTAAAAATGGTAAAAGTGCTACAGTAAATATTGGTGCTGGTAAAAAGAATACTGGTGGTTTCTCTGTAAAAATAAAAAGTGTTAAAATTGATTCATCAAATAATGTTACAATAAAAGCTATAACTTCTAAACCAAGAAAGGGTGAATATGTTACACAGGCAATAACATATCCATGTGCTTCTTTAAATTTTATAGGAGAACCAACTAGCGTAAATGTTTACTTAGATGAAAACAAATTAGAAGTCGTAAATACAAAATAAGAGTATAAAATGAAAGATAAAACTAACGTAATGAGAATACTTGATCAAAATAAAATAGAGTATAAAAGTTATAATTATGTTAAAAGTGGAGTAATTAGTGGAATAGAAGTTGCTAAGTATTTGAATATAGATGAAAATAAAACATTTAAAACATTAGTTACTGTTTCAAATAGTAAAAAATATTATGTATTTTTAGTTCCTGTTAATAAAGAATTAGATTTAAAGAAAGCAGCTAAGATTACAAATGAAAAAAGTATAGAAATGGTAAAGTCAAAAGATTTACTTAATTTAACTGGATATATACATGGTGGCTGTTCACCAATTGGAATGAAAAAACAATTTCCCACAATTATCAATGATAGTGCTTTATCATTTGATACAATAATTTTTAGTGCAGGAAGGATAGGATATCAATTAGAAGTTAAATTAGAAGATTTAAGCAAAATTTTAAAATATAATTGTTTTGATATTATTGTAAATAATAATTAAAAAAAAAGACTATTTTAGATTAGTCTTTTTTGTTATAATAATAAAGTAGAGGTGGTTTATATGCCAACACTGTTACTTATATCAGTAATACCAGTAATCATACTTTGTTTTTATATTTATAATAAAGATAGGGATAAAGAACCTGGTAATTTATTAAGAAAAGTATTTTTATTAGGAATGGCTAGTGTAATTCCAATATTATTGTTAGAACTATTTGTAAATTATTTTATATCTACATCAGATAATTTTAATTTAATTGGATTATTTATAGCTACAATTGTAGGAGTAGGATTAATTGAAGAATTATTCAAATGGTTAGTTGTTTACAAAACAGTTTATAATCATAAAGAATTTAATCATTCTTATGATGCGATTGTTTATTCAGTCTTTTCTTCTCTAGGATTTGCTCTTGTTGAAAATATAGCTTTTGTTATTATGAACGGAGTAGGAGTAGGAATATTTAGAGCAATTTTAACAGTTCCTTCTCATGCTTGTGATGCTGTAATAATGGGATATTACTTTGGATTATCTAAGCAAGAAGAATATAAGGGCAATCAAAAGAAGTCTAATAGATATATGTTATGTAGTTTAATTTATCCAATATTAGCACATACAATTTATGATTATTTTATATTTGCTGATAGACCATTATTTTATGTTCTTTTCATAGTATTTATTATTATTTTATATATGTTATGCTTTAAAATTGTTAGAAAAGTTGCTGATAACAATTACAATTTTGATGGTACTCCTGCTACACATAAATCAACTGATGAAATAAGAATATTACCTGGTGAAGGTCCTCAAAAAAATGTAAATTCATTAGAAAGTGCATTCTATGCAGTAAACAATACTTTATTCTTTTGTCTAGCTGCTATTATAATTGCAATTATAATTCTATTAACATTGTATTAAGGAGAGTTTATGAAAACAATTGGTATAATATTTGCTATGAAAGAAGAAATTGATGAATTAATTAAGTATGTTAACATAACTCGTGAAAATAGAATATTTGATTTAGTTTTCTATGAAGGAAAAATTAATGATGTCAATTGCGTTCTTGTAATGAGTGGAGTTGGTAAGGTAAATGCTGCAAGATGTACACAAGTGTTAATTGATAATTATAAATTAGATTATATTATTAATATTGGAGTTGCAGGTGGAGTATCTAAAAATGTCAGTGTTCTTGATATAGTAGTTGCTAGCAAATTGGTTCAACATGATTTTGATATAACTGCTTTTGATCATGAAAAAGGATATATACCAAATATAGGAACATATATTGAATGTGATAGGGATTTAGTAAATCTTGCTAAAAAGGTAGATAGTAGTGTACATATTGGAGTAATCGCATCAGGTGATATTTTTTGTACTGAAAAAAAGATGAGTGAAAAAATAAATAATAAATTTAATGCCCTATGTGTAGAAATGGAAGGAGCTAGCATTGCTCAGGTTTCTTATTTATGTAAGATTCCGGTTTTAGTGATTAGAAGTATATCAGATACGCCATATGAAGATAATAATAAAATAACTTATGAAGAATTTTTAAAGAAAAGTTGTGTACATGTTGCTAAATATTTATATAATATAATATTAGAAATGGAGAAGTAATAATGAAAATAATAAGAAATACTTTAAAAAGTGAATTAAATTTAAGAACTGAAAAAGATTATCCAACTAAAGGAATTGAATTTGTAGATGTTAATCCGTTAGTAATACAAAAGGAAACACTAAATGAGATAATATCTTCTTTTGTAAAAGAATTAAAAAATAAAAAAATAGATTATATTGTTGCTCCGGAAGCAAGAGGATTTTTATTTGGAATGGCTGTTGCTAATGAATTAAAGTGTGGATGTGTTCCAGTTAGAAAAAAAGGTAAGATGCCACCAACTACTATTGAAGCCACTTTTGATTATGAAAAAGAATATGGAAAAGATACATTAGAGCTTCCTAAGTTAGTTAATACAACATATGAAAATAAAAACTTTTATATTATTGATGATATTTATGCTACTGGAAATACAATTACAGCTATAAGAGATGCAATAATTGGTCTTGGTGGAAAGGTTGTAGGTGAAGGAGCTGTTATTAATATAGTTGAATTAAATAATAATAAAGATGTATTCTCTTTAATTGATATTAATGAAGAGTAAATACTCTTTTTTTATGTTATAATTTTATTGGGTGATAGTATGCCAGCATATGTAAGTCATTCAATTATGGCTCGTGAAGTTTATAATAGAATTAATAATGATAATATTAGTTTAGAATATATGCTTACATTTTCTCAAGGAGGAGATTTATGTAAATACTCTAAGTGTAGGCGTGATAGTCATAACATAAAACAAGATGAATTTATATATAATATGGCTGATTATATTATTTCAAACAATTTAATTCATGATAAGGAATGTATTGGTGTTTTATATGGTCATATTTGTCATTATGTAATGGATGATGTTATACACCCTCTAATTAGAAAAGTTGATAGAACCTGTAAAAAAAGAAAAAATAATCATACATTAATTGAAGGATATTATGATAGTTACTTATCAAGAACACATTGCAAAAAACAGATAAATGAATATGATAATAAAGCGATATTTAAAGGTAAAATGAATAGAAAAATAACCAAGATGATTAATTATGTGTATGATATTACATACAATACTAAACATGTATCTTCGTACTATAAATTAAATATATTTCTTTATAAAAAAATAAAATATTTATACAAACTATTTAGTTTAAAAACACTAAAAAAATATTCTGGTTTTAATGATTTTATGGAAGATAACAAAAATGTTGATTTATTTAATAATGATAATAAAATTAGATATAATGATTATAGAAAAAAAGAATCATGTGAAAGCCTAGATGAATCATATGAAAGAAGCATTAAAAGAGCAGTAGATTATATAAATAAAATTAATAATTATATGGAGGAAAAATGCATAAAGAAATAGAAGAAAGAGTACTTGAAATAGATATAGATAAAATGATTTCAAAACTAGAAAGTCTTGGAGCTATAAAGGTAGGAGAGTGGTATCAAAAAAGATATGTATATGATTTTAATCCAAAAAGAGAAAACGAGTGGATTAGACTTAGAGATACTGGAGAAGAAATAACACTAACATACAAAAATGTAGAAGAAAATACTACTGATGGTACTAAAGAATTAGAAATTACAGTTGATAATTTTGAAGATACAAATACTATGCTTGAAATACTTGGTTATAAAAGCAAAGCTTATCAAGAAAACAAAAGAATTAGATATATACTAGATGATGTTGAAGTTGATATTGATTCTTGGCCATTAATACCTCCTTACATGGAAATAGAAGCTAAAAGTGTTGAAGATGTTAAAAGAATAGAAAAAGTATTAGAAGTGGATACAAATAAAATAACTGCATTAAATTGTCAAGACATTTATATGAAAATATATAATATTGATATAGATGAAATTAAAGAATTAAAATTCTAAAATAAATCAATAAGATTTATTTTTTTTTATTACAAATTATGTTAAAATTATCTATGGATAGGAAAATTATATTATGAAGTTATTTATTATTAATTTAATTATTATATTAGTATTACTTTTATTGGTTATTGGAATTGTACTATTTATGAGTAAAAAATTAGGCGACTTTTTATATCAATATTTTGGAACAAGAAAATTAAAAGATGCGATTGAAAAAAGTGAAATAATGGATTCAGAAATGCATAAGACAGTTTATTCTATGGAAAATGTTTATTTGGATCAAATCAAAAGGGATTTTCCAGAATTAAATATTAATGAACTTAAAAGTAGTGCTGAAATGAATATCAGAAATGTTCTTCATGCGATTGAAACAAAAGATAAAAATGAACTTAGAAATAAAAATGATAGAATATATGCTTATGTTACAAATAAGATTGAAGATTTAAAAGATAACCGTTTTATTTGTGATAATTTATCTTTTCATAAGACAGTTCTTAGTAGGTATGAGAAAAAGAATGATGTAGCAACTATGGAATTTCAAACCTCGTTAGAGTATTTTACTAAAGAAAAGAATAAAATAGGTAGAAAAAAACAAACAAGATATAAGACACAATTTATACATATTATTGATTCTAAACTTTATGGGGAAAATAAAATTAAAGTATTAGGTCTTAATTGTCATAATTGTGGGGCACCAATTAAAGATGTAGATAAAACTCATTGTGAATATTGTAATAGTAAAATAATAATTCCTCAATCAGGTGTTGAATATGTAAAAAGAATTTGGTTTTTAAATAATTTAAAGGAATATTAGGGTGATTATATGAATAAAATAGTTTTAATTGGATGTGGCAATGTAGGTATGTCATATGCATATGCTTTAGTTAATCAAAAAACATATGTTGATGAACTTGTGTTAATAGATATTAATAAAGATAAGGTTATTGGTGAAGCAATGGATTTAAATCATTGCTTGCCATATAGTCCGTCTAAAATGAAAATTAAAGTTGGTAGTTATAAAGATTGTAGGGACGCTAAGATTGTTGTTTTGACTGCTGGAGCTAATCAAAATGTTGGAGAAACTAGAATGGATTTAATATACAAAAATGCTAGTATATTTAAATCAATTATAAATAATGTTAAAAATAGTGGCTTTAGTGGTATATATTTAGTTGCAACTAATCCACTTGATGTAATGACTTATTTAACACTAAAATATAGTAAAAATAAATATAATAAAGTCATTGGTACTGGAGCTGCACTTGATACAGCAAGATTAAGATATTTATTAAGTGAAAAACTAAATGTTTGTTCCAAAGATATAGATGCATATGTAATTGGCGAACATGGAGACTCTGAGTTTATTCCATGGAGTAATGCAAATATTGCATTTAAAAAAATTACTGATTACTTAACACAAGATGAAATGAAAAAAATAGAAGATACTGTTAGAAATTCTGCATATGAAGTTATTAAAAGAAAAGGTGCAACTTATTATGGAATTGGTACTTGTATGGTAAGAATAACTAATGCAATACTTGAAGATAAAAAAATAATACTAGCAGTTTCAAGTTATGATAAAGAAAATGATGTATGTATTTCAACGCCAACTATTGTAGGAATTGATGGTGTTAGTGAAAAAATATATATGCCACTTAACAAAAGTGAAAAACAAAAATTAGACGAATCAATTAAAATAATAAAGGATGCTATAAAAAGTGTTATAAATAAGTAGGAGGTTTTATGAATAAAGATATAGAAGAAGCGTTAAAAAAAGAAAGAAAAAGACAAGAAAATAATATAGAATTAATTGCATCAGAAAACTATGTTTCAAATGAAATATTAAAATTACAAGGAAGCATACTTACTAATAAATATGCTGAAGGATATCCAAATAAGAGATATTATGGTGGATGTGAATATATTGATATTTTTGAAGAAAAAGCAATCGAATATGTGACAAAATTATTTAATTGTAAATATGCCAATGTTCAACCACATAGTGGTTCTAGTGCTAATATGGCAGTTTACAGAGCATTATTAAATCATGGTGATAAAGTGATGGGAATGAATTTAAGTCATGGAGGACATCTAACACATGGTTATAAACTTAATTTTAGTGGTATAGATTATGAAATAATAAGTTATGATGTTAATTTAGAAACAGAAATGATTGATTATGAAGAACTTAGAAAAATAGCTAAAAGAGAAAAGCCAAAAATGATAATAGCCGGTGCTTCTGCTTATTCGAGAACTATAGATTTTAAAAAGTTTAGAGATATATGTGATGAAGTAGGAGCTTATCTATTTGTTGATATGGCTCATATAGCAGGGCTAGTTGCAGCAGGACTTCATCCATCTCCAATTCCTTATGCTGATGTTGTTACATCAACAACTCATAAAACATTAAGAGGTCCTAGAGGTGGAATAATATTAACTAATAATGAAGAAATTGCTACTAAGATTAATAAAGTAGTTTTTCCAGGTATGCAAGGTGGACCTTTAATGCATGTTATAGCAGCTAAAGCACAATGTTTTTATGAAGCACTTCAACCAGAATTTAAAGAATATCAAGCAAGAGTTATTAAAAATATGAGTGCTATGTGTGATGAATTTATTAAACTCGGATACAGAATAGTAAGTGGAAAAACAGATAATCATTTATTACTTTTAGATGTTAAATCAAGTGTTGGTATAACAGGAAAAGAAGCAGAAATGTTGCTTGATAAAGTAAATATAACTGTTAATAAAAATACTATTCCAAATGAAACTGAAAAAGCTATGATTACAAGTGGTATTAGAATAGGTAGTGCTGCTATGACAAGCAGAGGATTAAATGAAGATGATTTTAGGGTTATAGCAAATTTAATTCACAAAGCATTTAAAAATAGAGATAATGAAAAAGAATTAGAAAATATTAAAAAAGATGTTAAAAAGTTAACAAAAAAATATCCACTATGGTATTAATAATGGAGGTAGATTATGTATAAGAATGAAAAAATATTAGTAGGTAAGAATTCTAAAAAAGAAGTTTATTTACTTCCAAAGATGGCTAATAGACATGGTCTTATAACTGGGGCTAGTGGTAGTGGTAAAACTATTACTTTAAAAGTTCTAGCAGAAAGTTTTTCTTCTGCAGGTGTTCCTGTATTTCTTGTTGATGTTAAGGGCGATTTAGCAGGTATGGCATTTAAAGGAGAAAGTAATGATAATATAGATAAAAGAATTAAAAACTTAAATCTTGAAGGATTTACCTTCGAAAAGTTTCCAACTACATTTTATGATATGTATGGTGTATCTGGTCATCCAATTAGAACGACTGTTAAAAGTGTAGGATTTAGACTATTATCTCGTATGCTTGATTTAACTGATAGTCAAGAGGAAGTACTTGGAGTTGTTTACAAAATATGTGAAGATGAAGAATTAGAGCTAATTGATTTAAATGATTTAGATAGTGCTCTTGGATATGTTAATGATAAAAGAAAAGAATATTCTTCAAAATATGGAAATATTTCGACTCAAACAATCACATCAATTAAAAGAGCTGTATTAAATTTGAATAGTGATGCAGGAGATTTATTTTTTGGACAACCTTCTTTTGACATAAAAGATTTCATGAAATATGATACTGATAATGGATATGGATATATTAATATTCTTGATGCTCAAAAACTATTTAAAAATCCTACTACATACGTAATATTATTATTATGGTTACTTACAACTATATATAATGAAATGGATGAAGTAGGTGACTTAGAAAAACCAAAATTAGTATTTTTCTTTGATGAAGCTCACTTAATATTTAGTGAAATGAAAGATAGTGTTATTAAGCAATTAATAACTATTGTTAAATTAATTAGATCAAAAGGAATTGGACTTTATTTTATAAGCCAAAGTCCAACTGATATTAAAGATGATATATTAAGTCAATTAGGTAATAGAGTACAACATGTATTAAGAGCATATACTAAAACTGATGAAAAGAGTATATTAGCTGCTGCTAATTCATTTAGAACAAATAAAGAATTTGATACAGTCGAAGCAATAAGACTTCTTGGAACAGGAGAAGCACTTGTATCTTTTCAAAATGAGAAAGGTGAACCTGAAATTGTTGAAAAAGTTACAATATTACCTCCTCAAAGTAGAATGGGTACAATAACAGAAGAAGAGAGAAAAGAATTAATTAGAAGCAGTAGATTATATGGAAAATATGAAAATGTTAAAGATGGATATAGTGCTAAAGAAAAATTAGATAAATTAAATGAAGAAAAACAAGAAGAGTTAAAGAAACAAGAATTAGAAAAAGAAACTAAACAAGAAGAAAGTAAAGTATATAAAACATCTAAAAGAAGCAAAAATACCTTAGGTAAGAAAGTAGAAAATAAAATTATTAATAAAGGTACTACTAAATTAGTTAATTACTTATTTAAAAAAGTATTTAAATAGTTTGACAATAAAATATAAAATAAAATTAGAAAGGATAGAAATTATGAAAAAATGCTTTGCAGAATTTATTGGTACATTAACACTAGTATTATTTGGTACTGGTATTGCAGTTGTATCTGGTGGAGACCTAGTTGCTACATCTCTTGCTTTTGGTCTTGCTATTGTAGCTAGTGCATATGTAATTGGTAATGTTTCTGGTTGCCATGTTAATCCAGCTGTATCTTTTGCTATGTTTTTAAATAAAAAATTAAGTGCAAAAGAATTTGGATTATATGTATTATCTCAAGTTATTGGTGCTATCTGCGGTACTGCAATTCTTTATTTAATATTATCAAATACTAGTATTGGTGTTAGTGCATTGGGTGCTAATGGATATGGAAGTTTATCAGCTAGCAATATTTCATTGTTAGGTGCTGCAATTACTGAAGTTGTGTTAACATTTATATTTGTTTATACAATATTAGGTGTTACAAGTGATGAATCTAAAAGTGATGTGGCTGGACTTGTTATTGGTCTTACATTAACATTTGTTCATTTACTTGGTATTGGACTTACTGGTACATCTGTTAATCCTGCTAGAAGTTTAGCTCCAGCACTATTCTTAGGTGGAACACCGCTTTGCCAAGTATGGGTATTTATTTTATTCCCAATGGTAGGTGCTGCACTTGCAACTATTGTATTTAAGAAAGTAAATGTACTAAAAAGAAGAGGAAAGTAATCCTCTTTTTATAAGAAAGGAATAATTATGGAAAAAGCTAAAGTTTATTTTACAAAAGAAATTACACCTGAAAGTTTAATTAGAATATATGAAAAACTAGGTGTAAAATTAACAGGAAAAGTTGGAGTAAAAGTTTCAACTGGTGAAAAAGGATCAAAAGGATACTTAAAAGCTAGTTTAATTGGACCACTTGTTAAAAAATTAAATGGAACAATTATTGAATGTAATACAGCATATCCTGGAGCAAGAAACACAGCAGAAGATCATATGAAAGTTGCAGAAGAGCATGGCTTTACATCATTTGCAAAAGTAGATATCATGGATGCAAATGGTGAATATAAAATTCCTGTTAATAAAGGAAAGCATTTAAAATATGATATAGTCGGTGAAACTCTTAAAGATTATGATTGTATGCTAAATCTAGCACATGGCAAAGGTCATGCTATGGGTGGATTTGGTGCTAACTTAAAAAATCAATCAATTGGTGTTGCATCAAGAAATGGTAAAGCTTATATTCACTCATGTGGTCAAACAGAAGATCCTGATGAATGCTGGAGAGTAGATTATGAGCAAAAAGATTTTATAGAATCAATGGCTGAAGCAGCAATGGCAGTGTCTGACTATTTTAAAGAACAAAATAAACCAATATTATATATAACAGTTATGAATGCAATATCAGTAGATTGTGATTGTGATGCTCATCAAGGAGATCCTGTAATGCAAGATTTAGGAATTATAGCTAGTCTTGATCCAGTAGCAAATGATCAAGCATTTATAGATATGTTATGGAATTCAACTGATCCAGGACATACTAAAATGATGGAACGTGTTGATAGACAAGAAGGAAGACATATTACAGAATATGCAGAATCTTTAGGTCTTGGAACTTGTGAATACGAATTAGTAGAATTAGATTAAGAAGACAATTAAAGTTGTCTTTTTTTATTATTTAATATACAATTATAATAGGAAGTGTATTAAATGAATAGAAAGATTATAATATTAGTGATACTAACTATACTTGTAATATTAACTACTAGTTGTTTTTTATACTTAAATAATAAAAGCAAATTAATAAATGAAGATATAAAAAAAATAACAATTAAATATTATCCAAATCATGATATTTTCGGAGCAAAATTTATTAATGAAGAACAAAAATATATTGATGAAGTTGAATTTGATTTAATAGGTGAAGACTATATAAAAGCTAAAAAATTTTTTTCTAAAATAAAGCCAACAAGAATTGATTTAGATAAATGTGATTGTGTTATTAGTACAAATGATTATGAAATATATATAAATGATAATATTAGAATTGGTATTGGTTATGAATTTGGTTCTATAGATGAAAATATATTTGATATTCCAAGTGAATATAATGACTTTTTAAATAATATTATTTCTAATCATAATGAAAAATATGTTTATGATAAGTTAGAATCAAATCAAATTACTGTTGAAATAAATAATGAAAATACAAATTTAACAAATATAGAAAGTATTAAAAAAATATTAAGTTATAGATATTATAAAATAAATGGTTATAGTGAATATATGAGTGGTGGTGCATCACCTGATATTATTCTTCATTTAGATAATAATACAAATGTATATTTATTTGATAATGATTTAGCATATATATCTAATTCAAATAAAACAGAATATGTATTATTTGTTCCACAAAATTCAATGAGTATTCATGACTATGTAACTAATTTAATAAATAATAAATCATTAAATATTGATAAAAAGTTAGAAGTTAATACTATTAAAATAAAATATAATAATTTATCATACGAAATAAATAATAAAGAAAAAATATCTGGTATTATTAATGAACTAAATAGTTCAAAATATAGTGAGTATAATTCAAAGTATTTGGTTACATTTAAAGATACAGATATTGAATTAGTATTTAATAATTGCAAATATTATATAATGTCACCACATATATACCCAAGCGTATTTTATGTGGATGAGCATGATAGATTGTATAAAGTTCAGGGTTTTGATAATACAGATTCAGAAAAATATATTAAAAAGTTAGTAGGATATAAAGAATAATTGTTTTAACACAATTATTTTTTTTGTGGTATAATACTTCTACGAGGTGTACTATGAAGATTATTAATGATAAAGATTGTTATGTTCAAAGAGAAGATATAGAATATATAATTGACAATTCTGAGAGTGTTCCAAGTGAACTGTTTTTTGAACTAAATATGTCTATTTTAAGTGATAATGATTTTATTAAGATTGAAAATCCTGTTGCTAAAAGATTTATTCTTCAAAGTAAAATACCATCTTTTGATGAACTAAATAATTATAGTATAAGTAAACTTGAAGAAATAATAATGAAAATAAAATTATCTATTTTTGATTCTGATGATCTAACAAGTGAGGAAATAGAAGATATAAATGCTATGATTTTAGAAAGAAGAAATAGGGAATATTTACTTAGACAAATTAAAGAAATGGTTGCATTTAAAAAAAGACAATCTAAATTAATATATCCAAACATTCCAAATCCTAGTTATATTACCTTAACAAATGGAGTATTAAATGCAGCTCACTCTATGAATTATGGTAAAGTATTAATATATAATTTAAATGGTTCTTTAGTTAGCAGTGAAGAAGACAAAGAGTTTTGTGAAGTTGCATATCAACTTTTAATGCATGATTATGAAGAAGGAGAAGATATTAATTTATCAATGGAGAATGAAGGAAAGTATTTAGTACTTGAAAATATTAACTATAAACATTTAAAGAAAAAATACTTAAAAAATACAAGACAATAAGTCTTGTTTTTATTTTATGATTATTGATATAATTATTTATAGTAATAATAAAAAGTACTACAAAAAAATATGTAAATATGGTAAAATGTATAAGGAGGATATTATTATGAATAAAACAACATTGATAATTGTTTTAGTATTTGTATTTATTGCCATTCTTTTATATGTTTTATATTCAGTACTTAAAAATAAAAAGAAGAAAAGTATAATGGAAGCAATTGATAGATTAAATACAGAAAAGAATTTAATAATATCTGCTTCTTTAAAAACAGAATTATCTAAAGCTAGTAAGCTTATTAATAATAAAAATATAGAAAATCAAGTTAATACTTGGAATAAACAATTTGATGAATTAGAAAATAAAGATATGCCTAAGTTAACTGATGAATTAATTGAAGTAGAAAATTATTGCATGAATAAGGACTATAATAATTCTTTTTTATCATTAGATAAAGCTGAAAAAGATATTTATCATGTTAAAGCAAAATCAGATAAATTATTAAGCGAAATAAGGGACTTGACCGAAAGTGAAGATAGAAATAGAGAAGCTGTTACTAAATTAAAAAGTGTTTATAGAGAAATAGTATTTAAATACAATAAAAATAAGAGTGACTATCAAGATGTTTCAAGTAGAATAGAGTTACAATTTGAAAATATTAATAAATTATTTAGTGCTTTTGAAGTATCTATTCAAAATAAAGAATATGATGAACTTGGCAAAATAGTAAGAGCACTTGATGATATGATTCACAACATTGGTATTGTTATTGAAGAAGCTCCAACTATTGTAATGATGTCTAAGATGATATTACCTAAGAAAATGAAAGATGTTCAAAGCCATGCTAATAAGATGATTAGAGATGGATATAATTTAGAATATTTAAATATTGATTATAACATTGCAGAAACAAACAAAAAGATAGAAGAAATAATGGATAGATTAAATGTTCTTAATTTACAAGATTCTATTTTTGATTTAAAAACACTTCTTGATTATTATGAAGGACTTTATAGTGATTTTGAAGATGAAAAAAGAAGCAAAAAAGAATATGAAAGAGGTATTATTAATATTACTGAAAGATTGAGTAAAGTTACATCAATACTTAGGAATTTATATTCTGAAATAGATAATATTAAAGATACTTATGATTTAAAAGAAGATGAAGTATTAGTAGTAGATGAAATTAATAAAGAATTAATAAGTGTAAAAGATAGTTTTAAATTAGTAAATGATAGAACTTTATCAAAAGTTATGCCATTTTCGAAACTTGCTAATGAATGTGAATTAGTTGCTGTAAATTTATCAAAAGTTGAAGATAAATTAGAAACAACATTAAAGAATTTAGGAAGTTTAAAAGAAGATGAAGCAAGAGCAAGAGATCAATTATATGAAATTAAAAATATAATTAATAATTCTAAGTATAAAATTAAAGATTATGATTTACCAATTATACCAGATAAATTTTATACTGAGTTAAAAGAAGCATATGATGCTGTAAAAGAAATAAATATTGAGATTGAAAAGAAACCAATTTCAATTAAAACATTAAATATTAGAGTAGATACTGCTCGTGATTTAGCATTAAAACTATATCAAACAGCATCAAGTACAACAAAAACTGCTGCTATGGCAGAAATGGCAATTGTTTATGGAAATAGATATAGAAGTAGTAACAAAGAAGTTGAAGCTGGATTAAATGCCTCAAGTAAAGCATTTAATAAGGGGGAATATAAAGATTCACTTGAGATAGTATTAAATACACTAAACATAGTAGAACCTGGAATTCATAAAAAACTTCTTAGCAAGATGGAAAGTTAGGTGTATAAAGTGGCAAAAAGAAAAAAATCAAAAACAGAAAGTAGTAAAAAAGGATTTCAATATGGTAATGAATTAATAGGACTTTTATTAATATTACTTGCAGTAACTGGATTAGGTTCATTTGGTGTAGTTGGTTCACTTATTAAAAAATTTGCTATATTTATGTTTGGTTCATGGCCAATATTATTTCTAGCATTAATACTTATACTTGGTGTGAGTATGATTGCTAAGAGAGGAAAAGTAAATTATTTATCAGGAAGACTTATTGGAGTTTATTGCTTAATAATAGCATTATTACTTTTTTCACATATAAATTATATTAGTGAAAATAGTTTGCATGGAAAAGAAATACTTACAACAACTATGCAAAATATAGATGTAGCTTTTGATACAAATAATGAAGTTAATACAGGTGGGGGTATGATAGGAGCAGTTTTATCATTTTTCTTCCAATCACTATTTGATACTGAAGGTACTATATTTGTTATGGCTGTTATAATTGGATTTGGATTAATTATGATATTTGATATTACTCTTGTTGATATTGGAAGAGCTATTGCTTCACCATTTAAGAGAATATTTGATCGTAGTGAAGAAGATGATGATGACGAAGAAGAAACTACTCCAAAAACTAAAAATGAAAGATTGCTTCCAGAAGATATTGATGAAAAAAGTGTTGATAAGAGAGTAGTAATAACAAGTGTTGAAGATCTTGAACCACGCAAGGAAGAAGTAAAAGAAACTAAGGTAGAAATACCTAAAGTTCAAGATGAAATAAATGAAGTATATGTAAAACCACCAATTGATTTACTTGATGTAAATAAGAATAAAGGAAAAGCAAATTCAACAGAAATAATTTCTCAGAATACAAAAACTCTTGAAAGAGTATTTAGAGATTTTGGTATGAATGCAAGAGTAGTAGAAGTACACGTAGGACCTGCTATTACTCAATATGAAATGAACTTAGAACGTGGTACTAAAGTAAATAAAGTTCTTAGTATTTCACGTGAAATAGCTTTAGCACTAGCTGCTAAGGAAGTAAGAATTGAAGCACCTATTCCAGGTAAAAATACAATAGGTGTAGAAGTTCCAAATCAAAATATTTTACCTGTATCTATGAGAGAAATAATGGAAGCTATGAGTAAAAATAGTAAACTTGCTGACTCAAAACTTGCAGCACCATTAGGAAGAGATATAATGGGTAATGTAAAATATGTTGAAATTAACAAAACACCACATATGTTAGTAGCTGGTGCTACTGGTAGTGGTAAATCAGTATGTATAAATAATATAATTGTTTCAATATTAATGAGAACCACTCCAGATGAAGTTAAGATGGTACTAGTTGACCCTAAGAAGGTTGAATTTAATGTTTATGATGGAATTCCTCATTTAATAACTCCAGTTGTGACAGATCCTAAAAAAGCAAGCGCTGCTTTACAAAAGATTGTTGTTATGATGGATGATAGATTTGAAACATTTAAAAATAGTGGTACAAAAAATATTGCAACATATAATGAATATGTAGAAAAGGAACTTAAGAAAAAACCAGATTGTGGTCTTAAAAAGATGCCTTTCGTTTTAGTAATTATTGATGAACTTGCAGATTTAATGCTTGTTGCAGCTAAAGAAGTTGAAGAATCAATCATGAGAATTACTCAACTTGCTCGTGCAGCTGGTATTCATTTAATAGTAGCAACTCAAAGACCAAGTACTGATGTAATTACAGGTGTTGTAAAATCAAATATACCAACTCGTATATCATTTGCAGTATCTTCATCAATTGACTCTAGAACAATACTTGATATGACTGGTGCTGAAAAACTTCTTGGAAAAGGAGATATGTTATATAAACCAATGGATGATAATGCTCCAACACGTATTCAAGGAAGTTTTGTTTCAGATGGTGAAATAGGAAGAGTAGTTGATTTTATTAAAGAAAGAAGTCACGGGCCAAGATATAGCGATGACTTTAATAATTTAACTTCTCAAAGTTCTTCTACTGGAAGTGTATCTAGTGGTGGAGAAGAAATGCAAAAAGATGTACTTTATGATCAAGTATTAGATCATGCTATCAGAACTGGTCAAATTAGTGCATCATTAATTCAAAGAAAATTTAGCATTGGATACAATAGAGCTGCTAGAATAATGGATATGTTTGAGGAACAAGGTTTAGTTGGTCCTGCTAAAGGAAGCAAGCCAAGAGACGTACTTGTTAAGTATGAAGATAATAATATAGAGGAGGAATAATAATGCCAACAGTACATATTGAAGCACAAAAAGGAGACATAGCACCACGTGTGCTTATGCCAGGAGATCCAAATAGAGCATCCTATATTGCAGAAAAATATTTAGAAAATCCAAAACTTGTAAATAAAGTAAGAGGAGAACTTGCTTATACTGGTACTTATAAAGGAGTAAGCGTAACAGTATTTGCAAGTGGCATGGGTATTCCTAGTATGGGAATATATAGTTATGAACTATTTAATGATTATGATGTAGAAAAAATAATTAGAATAGGTACAGCAGGAAGTTATACAGAAGATTTAAAAGTATATGATATATTGCTAGCTGATTCTGTTTATTCAAATACTACATTTGAAGAAGAAAGTGGAAGAAAAAATACAGAGGTAATAAATACAACAGCTGAATTAAATAGTGTTATAATGAATACAGCAAGAATGAAGGGATTAGATTTAAAAACTGGTAGAATTCACACATCTGAAGCATTTTATACAGATAATAAAGATTATTCTAAATTTACATCTATGGGATGTAAGGCTGTAGAAATGGAGACTTATGCATTAATGAGTAATGCAAATAAGTTTATGAAAAAAGCAACAGCACTTTTAACTATCAGTGATAATTTAATAACTCACGAGGAAATAGACTCTGCTTCTAGAGAAAGAAAACTTGATGAAATGATAGTTTTAGCACTAGAATCTATCATAAAATAATAAGTTTTGTAAATAATAAAAGAAGATACGAGTTATCTTCTTTTTTAAATAGGAGGTAAAAATGGAATATAAAAAGATAAACAAAGATAATTTAACTATACATTTAATTAATACAGATAGATTTAAAACTATAAATGTGGTTGTATTTTTTACGAAAGAATTTGATAAAAATGATATAGTTTATGGAAATCTACTAGCATATAATTTAGTTTATTCATCAAAAAAATATAATACTAAAAACAAAATAGCAATAAATGGTGAAGAATTATACGGAGCTAAAGTTTCTTCTTCATTTATTTTAAGTGGGGCTTTAGAATCATTTGTATTTTCACTTGATTTTGTTAATCCAAAATATACAGAAAGTAAATATTTAGATGAATCATTAGATTATTTAAAAGAAATTATTTTTAATCCAAATGTTAATAATGAAGAATTTAATATGGAATACTATAATATTATCAAAACTGATGCTATTTCTAGAATAAATTCTATTAAGATAAACCCTAATTTATATGCTGGAATAGAATATGCAAAAATAATGTATGATAAAACTCCTAGCTCTTATAGTAGCATACCTTCTTTAGAAGAATTAGAGAACATAGATAATAAAAAACTATATAAATTTTATAAGACGTTATTTGATGGAAGTTACAAAATTGATGTATGTGTTCATGGTGAAGTAAGTGAAAGTATAGTAGATAAAATTGAAAATATGTTTAGAGGAGTAAAATCAAATAGCAAAAAAATGTCACTAATGATTAATCATAAATATAGTGATAAAGTATTTAATAAAGAGGATTCTTTACCATTTAATCAATCTAAATTATATATTGGATATAGATTAATTGATATGAATTATCATGAATTAAATCATGTATTAAGAGTGTATAATACAATATTAGGTACAATGAATGATTCAATACTATTTAATATAGTTAGAGAAGAAAACTCTCTTTGCTACACAATTGGCTCATATGTATCAAAATATAATCCATCACTAACTATTTATGCTGGAATAAATAAAGATAATTATGATAAAACTATTGAACTTGTCAAAAAATGTGTAAGTGATATGAGTAATAAAAAACAAGTAAGTAGACTATTTGATTCAGCTAAAAAAACAATTAATACATATTTAAATAATTATTATGATGATGCTGTTTCTCAAATAAACACATATTACAACAGAGAATTTGAAATGGTTGAGGATATTGAAACATTAAGAGATAATATTAATAAAGTTACTATAGATGAAGTAATAAAATTAAATGAAAAAATAAAATTAAGTACTATATATTTATTGAAAGGAGATAACAACTAATGAAAAAGCATGTATTTGAAGTATTAGATGAATATTTGTACACAGAAAAACTATCTAATGGAATAAATGTATATTTATATCCTACTAATAAAACTAAAAACTTTTATATATCAATTTCAGTAAATTATGGTGCTAATGTTTTGAAATATAGAAAAGGTAAAAAAGAAGTTAATGTTATACCTGGTAGTGCTCATTTTCTTGAACATAAAGTTATGGCTTTGTCTGAAAATAAAGAAATATCAGAAAGAATTAATTCATTAGGAAGTTTAGCTAATGCATGGACTAATTATCATGGAACTAATTATAATATATTTGGTAGTATTAATTTAATAGAAAATTTAAAACTACTTTTAGATATTTTTTATAATACAGATATTAATGAAAAATGTGTTAATGAAGAAAAAGGTATTATTGGTGAAGAAATAGATATGTACAAAGATGATTTAAATAGTTTTATGTATAGTGAACTATTTAATAATATGTTTCATTCTTCATATGTTAATAACACTGTAGTTGGTGAAAGAAGTGATATAGAAAAAATAACTGCTAAAAGATTAAATGAAATTTATAGTGATTATTATGTTCCAAATAATACATTTATTATAGTTACAGGTAATTTTGATCCAGTAGAAGTTAGCAATGTTATACATGAATATATGGATAAATTAAATTTAAGTCAAAAGAAATTACCTAAATTAATTAAAGAAAAAGAAATAGATAATGTAAGAATAAGTTATCAAGAAATTAAAAAAGATTTAATAGATGCTAGGGTTAAATATGGAATTAAAATTAATAAAAGAATATTTAATATAAAAAATGATACTCTATTAAGATATTATTTAAGTATAATACTATCTAATAATTTTTCTGCTTCATCTAAGTTATTTGAAAAATATAAAAGTGAAAATATTGTTACAAATATGAGTACTAGTGTTAATATTATTGACGATTATGTTGTATTAATTATTAGTGCTTCTTGTGATGATGCTAATGTATTTATTGATAATATTTCAAAAGATATTAGAAAGTTAGAAATTAAAAAAGATGATTTTGAGAGAAAGAAAAAATTATTCTTAAAATCATATATAACAGACTTTGATAACATTGAAGATGTAGAATATAATATTTGTGAATCAATATTAATGGAAAACAAAATAGATTATAATGAATATAGTACAATTAATAATATGAGTTATAATATAGCTAATAATATATTAAAATCTTTAGTTTTTGACAATGTTAGTGTAATTAGAACAATTAAGTAATTAAGTACAAGTGAAAACATAATAATAAAGAAACTATTTAGTTTCTTTTTTTTGATTGTTATTGTATAATTATATTGGTGTTACTTATGGATGAAAATATAGAATTTAAAACAGTTAAAGAATTATATAATAGAGTCCTTCCAGCGTTATATTCTAAAGTAAAAGAATTAAGAAGAATGCATCTTAATTATGCTAATGAAAAGGATATATGGAATTATTTAGTTGAAACATCTTGGAAGAACAAAAAGGATTTAGAATTACATGAATTAATAAGTGATATTATTCATGCTGATAATTATTCTATAAATGATTATGTAATGCAAAAATTAAATAAATATAAAAATAATGAACCCATAAGTGAAATAAATGACTTGATTTAGGAGGAAATGATGAAGAAAAGAAATTTTATAATATCAATTATTGTCATGATATTAATAATATCAGTAGGAGCTTTATTAATAAAACCAATTATTAATAATATTTCTTATGGTATTGATTTACAAGGTGGGTTTGAAATCCTATATAATGTAGAGCCACTTACAGAAGGGGAAGAATTAACTAGTGATGATTTACAAAAAACTTATTCAGCTATTGTAAAAAGAATCGATACATTAGGTGTAAGTGAACCAGTTATTACAATTGAAGGTGATAATTTAATTAGAGTTCAATTACCCGGAGTGTCAAATGAAGAAGAAGCTAGAAATAGAATAAGTACAACTGCTGTTTTAACATTTAGAGATACAGATGATAATTTATTATTAACTAGCGATATTTTAGGACGTAATGGAGCTAAATATAATTATAATACTAAAGAACTTAGACATGAAGTTGCTCTTGATATTGATGATATTGAGAAATTTTATAATGTAACAAAAAAGTTAAGTGAAAAGGGAAATGACAACAATAAAATAATTACTTGGTTAGATTTTGATCCTAAAACTGATTCATATGAAAGTATGAAAGATGAATGTGGTAATGGAAGTATGAAATGTATTTCTGCTGCATATGTAAATGAAGGACTTAGTAGTAATACTGTAACTATTAGTGGAAGTTTTACTAAAGAACAAGCAGAAGAACTTGCTGATTTAATTAATAGTGGTAGTTTACCTACTAAATTATCAGAAGAAGCTACTCCAAGAAGTGTTTCACCTACATTTGGAGAAGAAACAATTAGTAAAACTGGTATTGCTGGTATTATTACATTTGTTCTTATTTCATTAATATTAATATTTAAATATAGATTTAGTGGTTTAATTGGAAGTATTTGTTTATTTACATATTTATTATTAGTATTTATATTATTTAATTCAGTAGATGGAGTACTTACTTTAACTGGAATTGCTGCTTTAGTACTTGGTATTGGTATGGCAGTTGATTCAATAATTATATCCAATGAGAGAGTTAAAGATGAACTTACTAGAAATTCTAAATTAAATGTAGCATATAAAGAAGGTAACAAGAGTAGTCTTACATCAATAATCGATGCTAATATTACAACACTAATTGCTGGAATTGTACTTTATATTTTTGGTGAAAGTAGTGTTAGAGGATTTGCTACAATGTTAATAATCACAATATTTGTAACTGTATTTACTTGCGTAATGTTATATCGTTTACTTGTAAGCTTAAGTGTTAAAAGTGGAGTGTTTAAAGATAATCCTATTGCTTTATTTGGAAAAAGTAAAGCTAAGAAAGAAATAGATTATGTTAAATTTTCTAAATATCCATTAATAGTATCTGGAGTAATTATTGTACTTGGTATTGCTTTTGCATTATTTAAAGGATTTAACTTTGGAGTAGATTTTACAGGTGGAACAAATATAGGTTTATCAAGTAAAGAAACAATAGATTTTGATAAAGTTAAAGATATAGTTAAAGATTATGATGTAAGAGATTATGACTATTATTTAGGCTCTAAAACAGAAGGATATATCATAATAAATGACATATTAGATGAAGAAACAGAACTTAATGTTAAATCACAAATTGAAAGTCTTGGAATAACAACTTCTGTTAGTGAAATTAGTAATTTAGTTACTAAAAATTTAACTAAAAATGCTATCAAAGCACTTCTTTATTCAATGATAGCTATTGTTATCTATGTAACAATAAGATTTAATTTCAATTTTGCTATTACTGGTATATTAATGCTTATGCATGACTCACTAATAATACTTGCATTATTTGCTATATTTAATATTAGTGTTGATTTTATAATAGTTGCAGCACTTCTAACAATAATAGGTTATTCAATTAATGATACAATTGTTGTATTTGATAGAATTAGAGAAAATAGAGCTAATCTATATAGAAATAAAAAGAAATTAACAAAAGAAGAACTTACTAATTTAGTAAATACTTCTTCAATTCAAACAATTAATAGAAACATTTGGACTAGTATTACAACAATAGTTTCAGTTGTAACATTAATATGTGTTGGACTTAATGATATTATCACATTTAATATTGCTATATTAATTGGATTAATTGCTGGTACTGTTTCATCATTATTAATTGGACCTAGAATTTGGATGATTTTAGAAAAAAGAACAATTGATAAACCTGAAAGTGATGATGAAGATGAATTACAAGAAATGAAGGTAAAAGGTATTAATTCATAAAGAAGGTGAATATAATAAAAAATTATACTTATGAAGATTTATTAGATGTATTAAATTCATATATGGATAAAGAATATATTGAGTTTATTAATAAGTATTACGAGCAAGCTAAAATTATTTATGCTGGGATGAAAAGAGAAACGGGTGAAGAGTATATTCTTCATCCTATTAATGTTGCTTATATACTTGCAACACTAAAAATGGATCCATTAACTATTGGATGTGCTTTAATACATGAAGCAATTTCTTTAGGTAAGATGACTTATGAAGAAATTGAAGAAATGTTTGGTACTGATTCTGCAAATATAGTTTCTTCAATCACTAAAATAAGTAACTTAAGAAGAACATTCAAAATTGATAATCCTGAAAAGTATAGAAGAATAATAGTAGGTCTTTCAGAAAATCCTGCAACATTATTTATAAAATTTGCAGATAGACTTCATAATTTAAGAACTCTTAGGGTTCATGATCCAGTTCATCAACAATATATAATTGATGAAACTCAAAATATTTATATACCAATGGCACATAGACTTGGTATGAAAAAAATTAAAAGTGAACTTGAAGACTTATGTTTACAATATTCAGATCCTGATGAATATAAAAAGGTTTTAGATAAAATTAATGCATCAAAAACTGAACTTGAAAAATCATTATCTAAAATGAAATATGAAATAATGCAAATACTTGATGCTCATAATATTAAATATGAAATATTATCTCGTGTTAAATCTGTAAGAGGTATATATAATAAACTTAAAAAAGGAAAAAAATGGGATGATATTTATGATTTACTTGGTATTAGAGTACTTGTAGATGATGTTGAAGATTGTTATAGAGTAATTGGATTAGTTCAAGCAAGATATCAACCAATTCCAAATAGATTTAAAGATTATATAGCAAATCCTAAACCAAATATGTATCAAAGTTTACATACTACTATTTTTGGTGAAGATAAAAGAATTTATGAACTTCAGGTTAGAACATACGAAATGGATGAAATAGCTGAAAAAGGTGTAGCATCTCACTGGAGTTATAAAGAACAAACTGATGGAAGTGTTAAAAATAATTTAGATAAAATACTTGAGCAATTTAGAGTATTGGTTGAAATGAATGATATAAAAGAGAACATGGAGTTCTTTGTTAATATCAAAGATGAACTTAAGAGGAGTGAAATTTATGTTTATACTCCTAAAGGAGATATAATTGAACTTCCAAGTGGCGCAACACCAATTGATTTTGGATATAAAATTCATAGTGAGGTTGGAAACTCTACAACAGGAGCATTAGTAAACGGAAAGATGGTTAAACTTGATTATGAACTATCTGATGGTGATTTAGTTGAACTTATTACTCAAAAAGGTCATGCTCCATCTAAAGGATGGTTAAAGTTTGTCAAAACAGAAGGTGCTAAGAGTAGAATTAAAGCATATTTCTATAAAAAAGAAAGAGATAAATATTTATCTCTTGGAAAAGAAATGTTAATTCAAGAATGCAAAAAGAAAAACGTCGACTTTAATGAATTATTTACAGATGAAAATGTAGGAAAATTATGTAAAAGTTTAAGTTTAGATTCTTTAGATGACATATATTTTTCAGTTTCTACTTTAAGATATTTACCATCTACTGTACTTGGTAAATTAGAAATAAAAGAGACTAAAAAGAAAGTTGTAAATTTACCTAAAAAAGGATCTAAGAGTAAAAATGGAATTCTAATAGCTGGTTCTAGTGATATATTATCTACTTTTGCTACTTGTTGTAATCCAGTTTATGGAGAAGAAATAGTAGGATACATAACTCGTGGATATGGAGTTAAAATTCACTCTAAAAATTGTCCAAATATTGATTTAAATAGTGAAAGAATTATTGAAGCATCTTGGGAACAAAGTTTAGACAATAGATACACTACTAGATTAAAAGTATATATTGAAGACATTGGAGATTTACTTGTTAAGATTGTAAATTTAGCAACTAAGTCAGATGTTATTATTGATTCTATTAATTTAATAAATAGGAATAAAGAAATGTTTTATGACGTAACTTGTAAAGTTAAGAATATTAGTTCACTACATAAATTTATCGATGAAATAAAACAAATGAGTAATGTTCGTGAAGTAGAAAGGATATTTATATAATGAGAGTTATTATTCAAAGAAGTAAGAAAAGTAGTGTTACTATCGATGGAAAAGTAAATGGTAAAATTGATCATGGATTTGTAATACTTGTTGGTTTTACTGAAGGTGATAATGAAGAGATAATTGATAAAATGGTTAATAAAATAGTTAACCTAAGAATATTTGAAGATGAAAATGAAAAGATGAATTTAAGTATTCTTGATACTAAAGGTTCAATTCTAAGTATTAGTCAATTTACTCTATATGCTAATTGTACTGAAGGTAGACGACCTTCATTTATAGAAGCATTAAATCCGAAGGAAGCAACAGTTTTATATGATAAATTTAATGAAAAATTAAGAGATTATGTACATACAGAAACAGGTATATTTGGTGCTGATATGAAAGTTGAAATATATAATGATGGACCTGTGACAATTGTACTAGATAGTGATATAATATTTAAAAAGAAATAAATAAAGGAGTGTATAATTATGAAAAAAGGTTTACTTGGAATATCTATGATTACAATAACTTGTCTTTATGGACTATTAGCTGGTGTTGTAATTTTAGCAGTTCTATTGTTAGGTGGAGATGTATTATATGCAATTATTGGAAGTATAATTGTATTAATAATACAATTCTTAATTTCTCCTTGGCTTACAGATTTATCAATGAGATGGTTCTACAAAGCAAAAATGAATGCAGAAGTACCAGAATACTTAAGAGCATTCATTGATGAAGAATGCAAAAAATATAATGTTAAATATCCTAAAATTGGTTTAATCGATGATGGAGCACCAAATGCATTTACTTATGGAAGAACTAAAAAAGATGCAAGAATTATATTAACTAGAGGTATATTTGAATTATTAAATGAAAATGAAGTAAAAGCAGTTGTTGGTCATGAACTAGGACATATTGTTCATATGGATATGTTATTTATGACTGCTGCTCAAATTGTACCACTTGTTTTATATGCAATATATGAAGCATTTACAAGAAGTGCAAAAGAGGACAGTGATAATAGTAAAGCAGCTATTGTTGGATATGTAGCATATATTTTATATATTATTTGTCAGTATATAATACTTTGGCTTTCTAGAACAAGAGAATATTATGCAGATGAATTTAGTGCTACTGAAACTAAAAATCCAAATTCATTAGCAGAAGCACTTGTTAAAATTGGTTTTGGTTTAAGTACTGAAAATAGTTCAAATAAAAAACATGATGTAAATAAGAATAATGCACTTGGAATTTTCGATTCAAAAACATCTAAAGCTTTAACTATATCAGCAATGGATGAAAAAGGTGTATCAAAAGATAAAATTAAAAATGCAATGAAATGGGAAATGTGGAACCCATGGGCAAAATGGTTTGAATTTAATTCAACACACCCATTAATTTCTAAAAGATTACAAGCAATAGCTAAATTATCAAAACAATATAATCAAGAACCATATATTGTATTTGACTTACAAAAAACAGAAAGTTATGTTGATGATTTCTTGCTTGAAATATTAATATCATTCTTACCAGGATTTTTCTTAATAGCAACAGTAGTATGTTTATTCTTTGATATTAATGCAGATAAAGATAATTTTATGCTTACTGGTATTGGATTATTATTAACAACATTATTTAGTTATCTTAAATTTAGTAGAGCACATAAAAAAGGTTATAAAGAAACCAATGTTTCAGAACTTCTTGGTGAAGTTAAAGTGTCTCATATTACTTCTGTTCCTTGTATATTAAAAGGTACTATTATTGGTAGAGGAAATCCGGGATGTATATTTAATGAAGACTTTGTTATTAAAGATAAAACTGGTATTATATTCTTAGATTATAATCAGCCATTAAATATTGTAAATAAGATTTTTGCAATATTTAAATCAAGTTCTTACTTTGATAAAGAAGTAGAAGTAAAAGGATGGTATAGAAGAAGTCCTGTACCATATGTAGAAATATATGAGTATACTGTAGATGGAAAAACTAAGAAAATATGGACATATACAGTTACTATTGTTTTCTATATTATCTTACTTGCATTATCAATATTCTTAATACTATCTAGATTTTAAAAGAAATTATTAATTAATTTCTTTTTTTTATACTAAAAAATTAATTTTTCTTTTATTTATTTTTTGTTTTGTAATATAATAGAAACTATGGAAAGAAAAGATATTGATTTAAATGATGTTAGTCCAATGATGCGTGAGTACATGAAGACTAAAAGTGAATATGAAGATGTAATATTATTTTATAGATTAGGTGACTTCTATGAAATGTTTTTTGATGATGCAATTACAGCTTCACATGAACTTGAGCTTACATTAACGGGCAAACAAGCAGGATTAAAAGAAAGAATTCCAATGTGTGGTGTTCCTCATCATGCTGTTAATATTTATTTAGAAAAACTAATAGAAAAAGGATATAAAGTCGCCATATGTGAACAAATGGAAGATCCTAAGACTGCAAAAGGTATTGTTAAAAGAGAAGTAATACAAATTGTAAGTGCAGGAACTATTACTAATACAGATATGATTAGTGAAAAAGACTTTAATTATATTGCTACTATAGAAGACTATAAATATGCATATATTATGTCTTATGCAGATATATTAAGTGGTAAAATATATTCTACTTACATATCTCATGATGAAGAAAAACTAATTAGTCATATTGTTAATTTAAATATAAAAGAAATAGTAGTAAGTAATGATTTTGATAGTAAATTATTATCTAAATTTAAAACTAATTATAATATTTATGTATCATTTTATGATGACGATAAAATATATAAAAGTAATAATGTGTTTGATGGAATAAATGATGAAAAAGTAATTAGAGTAACATCTAGACTATTAAATTATTTAGTTAATTCATTAAAGCAAGATTTAAGTCATTTGCAGCATTTGGAAATAATTGATAATAAATTATTCTTAGAATTAAATAAAGAATGTATTAAAAATTTAGAACTTGTTGAAACACTAAGAAATAAAGATAGACAAAATAGTTTACTTGGTTTTATGGATAAAACAAGAACAGCCATGGGTAGTAGACTTTTAAAGAGTTTTATAATTAGTCCTTCTATACAAAAAGAAGAGATTATTGAAAGGCAAAATCTAGTTGAAAAATTAATAAACGAATTTTTACTTAAAAGTGAACTTAGAGAGTTTTTATATGAAATATATGATTTAGAACGTTTAACTGGTAAAGTAGCTTGTTCTACGCTTAATGCTAGAGATATGCTTCAACTTAAAAATAGTTTAAAAGTATTTCCAGATATTAATAATATTATGGAATCTTTAGGACTTGAGAAATTAGATACTTTTGATCATATTAGAGATTTAATTGAATCAGCGATTAAAGAAGAAGTTCCAATTAGTATTAAAGAGGGCGGAATAATTAAAGATGGATTTAATACAGAAATTGATGAACTTAGAAGTATTAAAACTAATGGGAAAGATTTTATATCTAATTTTGAAAGTGAAGAAAAAGAAAGAACTGGTATTAAGGGTCTTAAAGTTGGATTTAATAAAGTGTTTGGTTATTATATAGAAGTTCCTAAAGGACAAATATCTTTAGTTAAAGATGAATATGAATATGATAGAAAACAAACTTTATCTAATTGTGAAAGATATATAACACCATTATTAAAAGAAAAAGAAAATATGATATTAAATGCAGAAGAAAGATTAAATAATCTAGAATATGAAGTATTTTGCAATATAAAAGATGAAATTAAAAAATATATTTCTTTATTACAAACAACATCATATAAAATAGCTTATTTAGATGTAATACAGTCTTTTGCAACAATTGCTGAAGAACATAATTTTATCAAACCAACAATTAATGAAAATGGAATAGTTGAAATAGTAGGTGGAAGACATCCAGTAGTTGAAAGCGTAATTGAGGGTGAATATATAGATAATGATGTAATTCTTGATAATAATACAAATATATTAATAATTACCGGGCCTAATATGAGTGGTAAAAGTACTTATATGAGACAAACTGGTATAATAGCAATACTTAATCAAATTGGTTCATTTGTACCAGCTAAAGTATGCAATATTCCTATATTTGATAAGATATTTACAAGAATAGGTGCTAGTGATGATTTAGTTGGTGGAGAATCTACATTTATGGTTGAAATGAAGGAAAGTGCTAGTGCTCTTAAAAATGCAACTAAAAACAGCTTAATATTATTTGATGAACTTGGTCGAGGTACTAGTACATATGATGGAATGAGTTTAGCAGGTTCTATTATTGAATATATATCTAGAAATATTAAATGTAAAACATTATTCTCAACACACTATCATGAACTTACCGATATGGAAAATAATTTAAGTGATGTTAAAAATGTACATGTTGAAGTATCAGAAGAAAATGGAGAAGTTACATTCTTACATAAAGTAATGGATGGTCCAGTTGATAAAAGTTATGGTATTAATGTTGCTAAACTTGCAAACCTACCAGAAAATGTTATTACAAGAGCAAATGAACTTTTAGAATATTATGAAAGTAAAGATTCTAAAAAGACTAGAAAAGTACAACAATTATCACTAAATTTTGATAATGAAGTAGATGAATTAAGAGAATATATTAAAACAATAAATCCTTATGAAGTAACACCTATTGAAGCAATTAATATATTAGATCAAATTAAAAAGAAGTTATAATTAGGAGGGTTAAAAATGGATGAGATTACATTTGATCAAGAAGAATTAAAAAGATTAATTAAAGAAGAATTAGAAAAAACTCAAACTATTGAAGAAGCACTAGAAGAAAAAAATAGGGAAGAAGCTTTAATTAATGAAAGTTTTGATAATGCATGGAATAACTATCATGCTGTTAGTACAATAAGACATGAAGCAATAAAGAACATGAATAAAGCTAAAATTAGAATTGTAGTTATTAATTTTATTTCAGCTATTATTAATAATGGGGTAAATAATGAATTAGAACATATTATTAGCTTTATAAATGATGCAACAAAAGAGTTAAAAGAACAAAGTACTATTATGAGTAAAATAAATATAGCTCTAGAGAAATTACAAGCGCACAGAGTTGCAGCATGTAATTATGATATATGTGAATTATTATCTTACTTATATGATAAAGATGCTGCTATATATCATAGGGTTGTAGATGAAATAGGAAGAGCAAGCACGAGAATTAATGGAATTAATACTATGTATGATGATAAACATGATATAAAGATAGATGAACTTAATGAAAAGATAAGTTCTATGACTTTAAAATTAGGATTAGACAAATAAAAAAACACTTAGTGGCTAACTTAAGTGTAGGGTAGTAGATAGAATAAAATAAATAAAAATGATTAATAAAGAAAAGAAAACAAATTTAATAAATGAGAGTTCTTGCCACTAAGTGCACAATTAAAATACTATATAAAAATAATATAGTCAAACGAGCAAAATTAAATAATTAGCTCGTTTTTATTTATGAAAAATTAATTATTTCTTAGATATAATTAAATATTAAATATAAATTTTATTATTAAAAATAAATTATCAAAAAAATAAAAAAAATTTTAATTTAAAATCTTTTCTGTATTTTTAAAGTTTAATTTAGCAATTTTATTAAGTTCATTTTTACCATATTTATTTACTATTTGACGAGCAACATCATCTACTTTATCACTAGCGCCTTTTAAAATATTAATTTTATATTTTTCTGATAGTTTGTCTATTTCTTCTAAA
>CAMKNB010000009.1 GCA_946414095.1 uncultured Mycoplasmatota bacterium | reverse complement strand
GACCCACAAATTGTATATAATAGAAGTTTAGATGGTTGTAAATTAAACTCAAGTAATTTAACTATTCATAAGTCTAAATTAAAAGAATTGGGAATTTCTTGTGAAGGTACTATTATAGATGGAGAATTAGTAGAAAAAGGACATGAAAGGAAGTTAATACTATGAGTAAGATTGTAAGTGTTTCTGATAAATATAGTAATGGTCTTGCTTATTACCAAGATGATAGAGGACTGTATGGATTTGTTGATGAAAATAATAATATAGTAATTAAAGCAAAATTTAAAGAAGTAAAACCATTTTGTAATGGAGTTGCTGTTGTTAAAAATATATTTAATGATAGTTATTTAATTGATACTAATGGAAAAAGAGTGTTTTTGGATAATTATGAACCTAAAGATATTAAGATAATTGAAGTAAGAAAATTTAGTGAAGGATATGCCGCTATTAAAGATGAAAATAATTTATGGGGATTCATAGATGAAAATGGAGAAATAGTAATTAAGCCAGAATATAGAGAAGTTGGTGACTTTAAAAATGGTGTTGCAATTGTAAATCAAAGAAATTACAAATACACTATAATTGATAAAAATAATAAAAGATTAACTAAAAAAGATTATGATTTTATTAATGACTTTATTGATCACTATGCAGTAGTGGGAGAATATAGAATTACTGTAGAAGTTTTTGAAGATTTTAAAGAAATGTATTCATATGGTGTTATTGATGAAAATGGAAACGAAATACTTTCTTGTGAGTATGATGAAGTATTACCTCCTTACAAAAATGTATTAGTCGCAGGTAAACATAATCGCGAAAGATATATTGGATATATTGTATTTAATACTAAATTAAATACTAAAACTCATGTAAATGCTGATAAAGTTTATCCATTTAATAATGGTTATGCAACTTGTAAATTAGATAATAAATATGCAATATTTGATGAAAAAGGAAAGAATTTAGTATTCAAATTTAAGTATGGATATAATGAATGTAGTTTTTTTGAATTTGATCATATTAATGAAATTTGTTATGGTGATGATATTTTTCATATAGTAGAAGTTACTAATCCAGATAACGTTAATGAATTTTATATTTTTCTAGCTAAAAATAAAGAAATTATATATGGACCTATTTTAGATAGTAAACTCTATAGAGAAAATCATATTTATCCAAATAAAAATGGAACATTTAATATTTGTAAAGAAGAATATGGAAGAGTAAAAGTAGGATTAATAGATAAAGATGGAAAATGGATAATTCATGCTCTTACTCGTGAAGCAGAAATGTTAGAAAATAATCTTGCGTATTTTAAAACTCATCATATGTATTTTGTACCAAGAAATGGAGTAAATACTAATAGTAGCTTTGAACCTTATAGTAAGGTTGAAGGATTAGAAGGCAGCTTTGCAGCAATTGCTAAATATAATGGTGGTAACAAAAATGTTTATTTAGATGAAAATGGTAAAGAACTCTTTGATGGGCTTAAATTCGATTTGGGAAGTTACTTTCATGATGGGTATGCAGTGTGTAGAAATAAGATAATAGACACTGAATCAAATGATCCATATGAGTATTATGAATATTATATCTTAGATGAAAAAGGTATTCAATTTACTTTACCAAATGATGAAATTAATAATATAGAATATGTTAAGCAAATAAAAGGCCCAGTATTTGAAGTAAGACTAAATGATAAAGAAACAAGTTATTTAATTAATGCTAAGAATCATAAAATAGTAAAAATTAAATGTGATAAAGTTACACATGATAATGGTTTAATAATTGTAAATGTTTTGTTTTCACCTAAAGATGAAAGTTGTGAGCAATTCGATGTTTTGTATAATATGGATTTAGATATTTATGATGTTCCATATGTATTATCTGATAGAAAAATTAGTGTACTATCAGATGAATTAATAGCAATAAAGATTTCAGATGAAATTAGGATTTATAACATTAATACAAAACATTCTAGTAAATATTTAGAATATAGGCAGTTTGTAAAAGTAGATAGAATATCACTTAATCTAACTCAAGAAGAAAGAAGAAGAAAAGGATATTATTAGGAGTAAAATATGTTGTTTAAAAGAAATTATATTAAAAATGTTGGTGAATTTTGTGATGGGCTTGCTCCATTCCAAAGTAATGAAAATGGATTATGGGGATATATAGATGAAAAACGTAGAATAGTAATAAAGCCTAAATATAAATTTGTAAGTGAGTTTAGATACGAAGTTGCGTTTGTAAATGATGGACGTGATACTTTTACTATAGATAAAAATGGAAATAGAATAGAAGAAAGTAATTTCAAACTTAAACTTAGCCATTATAAAGTAAGTGATGTATTACAGTTTAGTGAAGGCATCGCAGCATTTAAAACTAAGGAAGGCAAATGGGGATTTATTGAAAAGGATGGAACTGTATTAGTTATACCAATATTTGATTTTGTAAGTCCTTTTGAAAATGGATATGCATATGCAAAATATAATAATAGAATTGAAATTATAGATAAATATGGAAACCAAGTATATCTAAGTGATGAAAACGATTCAATGGTTGGATTTAGTGAAAATATGTTTTTATTTAAAGATTCAACTGGTAAATATTATTATGTAAATTCTAAGGGTAAGAAAATTCAAAAATATTTTCAAAAAGCTAGTGAATTTAAAGAAGGTTACGCTATTGTTAGATGCGATATTGATGAATATTATTATATGAATGAATACGGTGAATTATTAAATTGTGCTGATAGACCGCTATCATTATTTAGTAATGGCTTTGCAATTCAAGGAGCAGTTAATCGTGAATTTTATGTGAATGATAATGCTTATCCATCATTAACTGGAAAAGATGTATCAAAAAAAACAAATGTTAATTATAATCCTTTAGATACTACTAGTTATGTTTATAGTTATGATAAAGGCTTCTACTACGCTGAAGACTTTAAAATTAGTGAATATGGAGTTGTTAATGCAATTGTTGTAACTACTACTGATTGTATCTTTAAATATGTTAGTGTTATAAATAAATATGGTTATATTATAATTGGCCCTTATGATTATGATAGATATGAAATTTTAAGACTTGATAATGATAATTTTATTGTTAAAAATAAAGAAACTAATAATTTAGGATTATTTAATGTTAATGGTCAACAACTAGCTATATCATATAAAAGTATTGAATTACTAAATAATGGAATGTATATATTAGACAATGAACTATATAATTGCTATAAAAAAAGACTTGAGATAAATTCTCTAATTAAAAATATATATATAGGAGATGAAAATTATACAGTTGTACAACTAAAAAATGGTAAATATGCATATATAAAACCAGATTTTGAAAAAAATCAAAAAATTAAAAAGACTTATGATTATATTGAATTTTTCAAAAATGGTATTGCTATAGTAGGTGAATACAAAGAAGATACTGAATCAAATCAACCATATAAATATATGGAATATAGCATAATTGATGAAAATTTAAATACTATATGTACTTTTGATCCATATAAATATGGAGAATTTAAACATATAAATAAATATGATTGTGGATATTTACTTGCAAAATCAGTTAACGACACTTATTATATGTTTGATACAACTGGAAAATTATTAAGAGAGTTTACTGCAGCTAATGTAGATGAAAACAATCATGGATTTATTGTTTATACTGATGAAGAAGGTAAAATGGGACTTATTAGTAGATACGGAGCAGATGTATTTGATTGTTTATACGATGAAATAGAAGTAATTGATGAAAATATAGTTAAAATTAGAGGAAGATATAATATTGATAGTAATGATTATGATTTTGAATCTATATGTATTTTAAATAATGATTATAGAGTTATTGAAAGAGTAGAAACTTACTTGAATCAAGATATAAATAAAGTATTAAGACCAATATTTAATAAAGACAATTAGGAGTTAACTATGGGAGATGGAGATTTTACAATAATTAATATTAGAGAGTTTAATTATAATCTTGCAGCATTTCAAGGTGAAAATGGATTATGGGGATTTATGGATAGAGAAGGAAAAATTGTTATAAATCCTATTTTTAAGAGTGTAAGTGATTTCACTGAACAAGGTTATGCTAAAGGAATTAAAGAAGGCACTAATGAAGAAATAATTATCAATAAATATGGAGAAGATATTGTTAATAAGGCTCAAATAATAAAAAGAAAATATAATTTTTTAGAATGGATTCCATATGGTGGAGATTCTGATAAATATAGTTCTTACATAGCAAGTATTGTAGTAAATGGTCCGTTTGGTAAAAGATATTATCTTGTTCATAATAATGGAGATTTAACCATAACTAGAAGAAATTACCCAGATGTCAAAAAAACATTTGAATCAATGTATAAATTAGACACTATTGTTTATGCAGAAGTAGAACCATTTATAAATTCTGATCATATATTATTTGATGTTATTCCTGAATTTGATGATAGTGTATATGAAGGAAGAAATAATACATTTGTAATTACAAAAAGACATAATAATTATTCTACTTGTTGGTTTCAAATGATTAATAAATTTTCTGGTATTATTGAATTTAAAAATGAAAAACATTCATTTTATTACTCAGATGATATTAAAATTAAAAGGCTTAATAAGTATATTGTAAGTATTTGTGATCCAAGACTAACTTCTGTTGATATTTATTTTAGTGATGGAGAACATTTGATATTTGAAAATTCAGTTAGTGTAGAATTATTAGGTAATGTACTTTGTATAAAAAATGTTTATGATGAATATTCATTTTATAATTTAAAAGGAGAAGGACTTCTTTTTGGTATTACTTCATATGAATATACAGATAATGAATTAATTGTTTATTATATGGAAGATGATGTTTTTATAAGTTCATATATTCCTTCTTTTATTGATAGTCAATGCTATACTCAGAAAAGTAAAGATGGATTTGTTAAACTGTATCCTTCATATAGTGAAAACAATTATGAGTACAAGAACTTTAAATCAGGACTTAAGAGTACTAAGGATATTTGTTATAGTACTAATAATCCATATGAATATGATAGATTTACACTCATGTTTCCTAATAGTGAAATAAGTTTTCCAAATAGTGAAGTAGATGAAATATTTACAAGTGTAGAAAATTATTCTGCTGATGGATTTATAATTGGAAAAGTAAGCGACAGATATCATATAATAGTTAAGATTGATAAAAAAACTCATAAAATAACAAAAAGAATAGATGTTGATTGTGAGAACATAAATTATCAAAATGAATACTTTATAATAAGAAAAGATGATAGATATGGATTACTTGATGAAGATGGAAATGAAATATTACCTTGTGATAATTTCTTAATTAAATTTTTGGATAAAAAAACAATATATGTATCGAGTACAAATAGATATATAATGTTACACCTAGATGATAGAGAATTTAGTGATATAAATCTTGGTTGTTTTAATAATGGAATACATGGAAATAGTATAGATAACATGATATATGAATTATCTAGTCCAAGAGATAGGATGCTAATAAGTTTTGAAAGTAATGAAAAAGAAAATAATATAACTATGCCTATAGAAAACTTCTATTTAACAAATAAAAATAATAAAATAACTATTCCATATGAAGTATTATTTGAAAAACAAGATGACCATCTTATTATTAGAAGAGAACTAATACCATTTTTACCATATTTTGATTTAAGTATTTTTACTTTTAAAAATGTTGATATAACAGGAATTAGTTTTGTAAACACTAATGCTATTATAGATCCAAGAGTTGTATATAAAGGTAAAATTAGTGATTGTGAATTTGAAAAAGAAAATCTACTTAATGTTACAAATAATAATAGTTTAGATTATTATGATTCTACTAGATTTGAATTAGTAAATGAAGATGGAACAATTAAACATATATTAAGATTTAAATAAAAGGGATGATATATTATGAACAATATCGATGATATTTCTATGCTTAAGCATGGACTTATTAAGTTTAAAGATAAAAATTCAAATTTATATGGTTTTATGAATAGTATTGGAAAAATAATAATTGATCCAAAGTTTTTAAATGTTTCAGATTTTGATGATGATCATCTTGCTATTGAAAAATTAGAGGGCCGTACGGTTGCTCTTATTAACAACGAAGGACAAAGAGTTACAAAAGATAACTATGTTTATATTAGTAGTGTTAAAAATAGTGTTAGAATTGTTGCTAAAAAAAATAGTAATCCATTTGTTAGATACAATCCTATACTTTATGGTTTAGTAGGTAGAATAAATTTACCTTGTAAATATAAAGAAATTAAAATATTTGATAGTGGACTTGGATATGCAAAAGATACAAAAGGTAGATATTATATTATAGGTTCAACTCCAGCTATGCTAATTAATAAAAAGTTAAGTCATTCATATGTTGAAAGTGAACCTGTTTATATTACTGAAAATGGTACTATAAGTTGTGCTGATGGTAAAAATTATTATTATACTGATGCTTATAATTCAAATGGTGATGATATTAAACTTGCTTTTAAAGATTTAGATTTAGGATATGGAATAAACGGAGAATATACTTATCCAATGTTTGATGAAGCTTTTACTTATGATAAAAAACGATTTAGATATACAGCAATTGTAAATGTTAAAAGAAGGTTTGAAGATGGTTATGATCCTTGTCTAATAGATGAAGCAGGAAATGTTTTAATAGAACCATATTTTTCCGGTAGTTATGAAAATTATTGTTATCGTATAGCTAGAAATTCTCATGGATTTTATGATGGAATATTTCTAACTGAAATAACTGAAATAAAAGATAAAAGAAGAAGATATGGAGTTGTAAATAGAGAAGGAAAAGTCATAATTAGTCCAAAATATTATGAAAGAGCAGATATATTAGATAACTTAATAATATTTGGTAATGATTATTATGACTATAGTGGTAATTTACTTAGAATTAATCCTAAATATAAAGAAATTAAGTATGAAGAAGGAATAGATACTTTAATTGCTAAACTTGAAAATGGAAAGTATATTTATCTAGATACATCATTTAATGAATTATTTAATGGAGAATGTTTTGATTATTGTGAATTTCCAAAAGATAATATTTTTATAGCAGGAAACTATAGAATAGATACTGAATCAAATGATAATTATAGATATTTAGAATATACTGTTTTTGAGAATGGCAAGAAATCATTTACTTATCCAACTAATGAAGATGCATTAGATGAGATAGAATCATTAAAATTTATAAGGTCAAATGACAAAAATGTATTTTATGGAAAATTTAAAAATAAAATTGGTAGTGTTATTATACGTAATGGTATAGTTAAAAAAACACCTTATATTATTACTCCTATTAATGATAAATTCTTTTTAGCATGTGACTCTGAACATAAAGGAATAATATCAATTGATGGAGAAATAGTTATACCTGTTATTAATTCTGAAATAAGTAAGTTATCTAATAATTTATTATTAATAACTTATGAAGGAGAAAAGATATTATTTGATACAACAATAAAGTCACTTCCTTCAGAAAATTCTTATTTAGCTGGTATAGATTATCTTGATTATTATTTTAATCACAACAAAGAAGAAAATTTTAAAAGTGAACTTGATAGCAATAGAGATTATGTTTTAAAAAAAGTAGATAAAAATGCTAGTGCATTAGAAAGTTACTATTTAGTAGATAAAAGAGCTATGAAAAAGCCAATAACTAAAGAAGAGTTATTTTATATGGTTGATGATGGTGATAATTTGTTTCACTTTGAAATAAAAGATGAATATAAGAGTATATTAAATTATTTAGATTTAAGTAATATTAATTTTATTTTGGCAAATATAAGTGGTATTGATTTTAGTAAAACGAATGCTAAAATTGATCCAGATTTAGTATATAAATTAGATGGATGTGTATTTGGTAGTTACAATCTAGGTGAGTTTATTAGTAGTACACCAGTATATTTGGGTGATGATAGTTATAAATCAATAATTGGAACATATAAACTTGTAAGAAAGTTATAATATTGGAATATTTAGTGTTTTGTGATAAAATATGTTTGTGAAGAAGGGGATTAATATGTTTATAGATGAAGTTAATCTTAAATTAATAGCTGGTAAAGGTGGAGATGGATGTACTTCATTTTTACGTGAAAAATATGTACCTCTAGGTGGGCCTGATGGTGGTAATGGAGGACACGGAGGAAATATTATTTTTAAAGCTGATAAGGGTCTTAGAACACTTATCGATTTAAGATATAAAAAAATAATAAAAGCTGATTCTGGAACTATGGGAAGAGGTAGAAATCAAACTGGAGAAAGTGCTAAAGATTTAGTTATAGTTGTTCCAGTTGGTACTACTATTAAAGATACAGATACAAATTTAATAATTTGTGATTTAACTAGCGATAAACAAGAATGCGTAGTAGCTCATGGTGGTAGAGGTGGAAAAGGTAATGCTGCTTTTATGACAAATAAAAATAAAGCACCATATACAAGCGAACTTGGAGAACCAGGGGAAGAAAGAAATATCTCTTGCGAACTACACTTACTTGCTGATGTTGGTCTTGTTGGTTTTCCATCAGTTGGTAAAAGTTCACTAATTAGTGTAATTAGTGCTGCTAAACCTAAGATAGCTGATTATCATTTTACAACACTTACTCCAAATTTAGGTGTTGTTAAAGCAGGAGATTATAGCTTTGTAGTCGCAGATCTTCCAGGACTTATTGAAGGTTCATCAGAAGGTGTAGGTCTTGGAGATAAATTCTTACGTCACGCTAGTCGTTGCAAAGTAGTATGTCATGTTCTTGATATGGCTCAAGTTGATATGAGAGATGTAGTTGAAGACTATAAAATTATTAGAAATGAAATTAAAAAATATGATGAAAACTTATATAAAAAGAAAGAAATAGTAGTTGCTAATAAAATGGACTTAGAAGAATCTAAAGAAAATTTAAAAAGATTTAAGAGTACTTATCCAGACATCGAAGTAATTGAAATTAGTGCTGCTACTCATGCAGGAACAAAAGAATTAATATTTAAATTAAAAGAATTATTAGAAAGTTTACCAGAAGAAGAAGTGTTTGAAAAAAATGAATTTGAAGATTACGTACTATATGAATTTAAACATGAAAAGCCATATAAAATTACTCATGTTGGAGAACATACATGGGAAGTAAGTGGAAAAGAATTAGAAAAGTTATTAAAGATGACAAGATTTAATTCTGATGAAAGTGCCCTTAGATTTGCTCGCAAACTTAAAAATCTTGGAGTAGATGAAGAACTAAAAGCTCTTGGAGCAAAAGAGGGAGACACAGTTAGAATACTTGATCAAGAATTTGAATATGAAGAGAGGTTATATTAATGAATAAAGATATGTTATTTTATAATAATTATATAATTAAAGATGATTTTAAGATTTATAAGGATTCAAAGCTTGATATTGATAATACTTATAGTTACAATATTGATAGTTCAAGTACTTTATTTAGATATGGTAATATAATTGATTCACTACTTCAAACTCTTACACCATATGAAGTAGAAAAAGTAAGAATATTAGCATTATTTCTAAAAGGACAAAATATACAAAATATTAGTGGAACTGAAGTTGCAGATATTATTAGAATTGCCACTGATCCACAATATGATGATACTATTAGACGTATTAGTATGAGGTTAGATAAAACTAACAAAAATACTCCTCAACCTCAAAATGTACCACAAACTCCTTTGATACAGCCAATTTATAATCCTAGAAATGTAACTACTCCTCCAGTAACTAGACCAACTACTACAACTCAAAATGTTGATATTAAAATAGAAAAAGATATAGTCAAAAGAGCAAATCCAATCGTTGAAAAATTCCTATCAGATATAAGAAAGAATGCAGGAAGCAAATCATTTAGAGGATGGATGCTTCCAAATGGAGAATTGTTAAGTCAATATGTTGATACAACTGTTGGTTTAGGAGTAAGACAAGATCATGCAAGATTATTTAAAGTATTTTTTGCAGGTCTTGAAAAATATAATAAAGATGCATATGATTCTATGAGAAGATTATATGATGATTATTTAAGAAAACATGGATTTTCCAGTGGAGATTGGGATGAAAGTTTTGCTGTTGAAGTTTTAGGTTGGATGCAAATTGCTCACAATGGAGGAATGCGTATTTTATATAGGGGAGAAAGATGGCAAGATAGACTTTTAAGACCATTTTTAGTAGATTATGGTTTTGGATATGAAATATCTGATTTTGGAGATTGTCACTATGTAGAATACATGGATATATATAATCATATAGATGAAATTATTTCATTAGGGTTAGAACAAAAATATAGTAGACTTAGCGCATAGCTAAGTTTTTTATTGAATTCTTATTAAATTTATGGTATAATATGCTTGTTTTTAAGGGGGAAAATTATGGATCCATTTTTTATTCCAATCTTTCTTCCATATTTAGAGGAAGATAAAGAAAATATTAAAACTGCAGAAAATAGAGAATCTCTTTGTACTAGTGCAAAATCATATGAAAAAAAATTGCAGTATTTACAAAGTGAAAAAGAAAGAATTATTAAAGCGTATAATGATAATAATGAAGCTATTGAAAAACTTAGAAAAGGTTCTTACTTAGAAAAAATGGTTAAAGAACAAGATGGTAGTTTAAAAAGAGCCTTTATACAAATGTTTGCATCTGGTGTAGGAGGAGCTGAAACCTATTATATGTGGCAACAATATCTAAATGGTAATTTAGATATCACTAAGTTAGCTGAATATTTATTGTATGTTGGTGGTTGTTACTTTATACCAGTTGGAGCAGCAGTATGTGCAATATTATGTGTAAAAAATTTTATTAATTACGTTAGATATGATAATGAAATAGAAGCATATCAAAGAAGACTTAAATAAGGAGGAAATATGAGAAATATTGATAGTATTTGTGCTAGTAATTTATCTTATGAAGAAAAAATACAAGAATTAGAATATGAAAAAGAATTAGCAAGTTCAATGATAGAAGAAGCACAAAATCAAATAACTAGTGCTGATGAAGCAGTATCAAAATTAAATGATGGTAAATATCTACCATTAATGATAGAAGCAAGAAAATATTTTGTAGATAGACTTAAATGGGAAATACCATCTTCTGTGGCTAGTATTGGAGTTGGAGCTTACGGTCTTACAAATTTTATTAATATCATACTAGAAAAAATTCCAACAGGCAATATGTCTGTAGAAAAATTACTTGCTATAATGTTTGCTGCATCATTTGGAACAACTACTTCATTAATTCTTGCTAAATCATTAGTAGATGACACTGTTAATCTTGGTAAATATAATAGATCAATTGAAGCATATCAAAGAAGACTTAAATAAGTCTTTTTTTTATTTCTAAAAATTGATATAATTTTATAAGGAAGTGTTAGTATGGTAGAAAAGTATATGCCTGATATTTATCAAAAAAGTATTTATTATATTAACTATGATAAATTATATAAAAAAGGAGTACGTTGTATTATATTTGATTTAGATAATACAATTGCACCTCCTCATGTAAAAAAAGCAACTAAAAGAGTTAAAAAGTTATTTGATGAACTAAAAGATAAGGGATTCAAAGTAATTATTATGTCTAATAGTACTAAGAGTAGAATAGAACCATTTAAAACATATTTAAATGTAGATGCTTGTGCTTTTTCTTTAAAGCCAAGTAAAAATAAATATGAAAGAATAATGGAAAAATTTAAATTTAAAAGTACTGAAGTAGCAGCAGTAGGAGACCAACTCTTAACTGATATTTATGGTGCAAATAAATTAGATATTACTAGTATACTTGTAAATCCACTAACACCACATGATTATAGTATTACAGTATTTAATAGAATAGCGGAAAGATTTATTTATGATAGACTTGCAAGTAAGGATTTATTTATAAAGGGGAAATATTATGAGTAAAAAATGTTTAGGCTGTGGTAGTACTTTACAAAGTGATAATGTTGATGCTGATGGATTTGTAAAATCTAGTGTTTATGATAAAAGCGATTATTGCGAAAGATGTTTTAAAATAATGCATTATGGAGAGTACAGTGTACTAGATAAGAAAATAGATACTGATGGTATTATTAGAAATATTAATAGTGATATTTATGCCAGTGTAGCATTTTTAATAGATTCACTAAATATAAATGAAAATATTAAAAAATATATTAATAAATTTAGAAATAATAAGTATATTTTAATTACTAAAAAAGATATATTACCTAAAAGTCTAAAAGAAAAGAAAATAATAGAATATGTTAAAAATAACATTATAGATACAGATAATATAATGTGTATTTCTTCTGTTAAAAACTATAATATTGATAAATTTTTAGAACGTATAAAAAAAGATAATGTTAAAAGAATATATATAGTAGGTTTTACTAACGCTGGTAAAAGTACATTTATAAATCATTTACTTACAAGTAATTTAAAGAAACCTATTATTACTACAAGTTCTATTCCAAATACAACGGCTTCTTATATTACAATTAAATTAGATACTAAACTCACTATAGTTGATACTCCTGGATTTATAGATACTAATGCTATATATAATTTTGTAGATTATTCTAAAGTAGTTAAGTTTTATCCTAAAAAAGAAATAAAAGTTAAAACATTTCAAGTTAGAAGTAATTATGCTGTTGTAGTAAATGATATATTAAGAATAGAAAATATAGGAGATAAATCTAATAGTTTTAGTTTCTATATGAATGACAAATTAAGATATGAAAAAGTTAAATCTAAAAATGATAAGTTAAAGATATTACCAAATATGACTTATGATATTACTGAGCCTGTTGATATTGTAATAAATGGTCTAGGTTTTATCAGAATAACTAAAGCAGGTAGTATAAAAGTACACACTCTTGATACAAAACTACTTGCTAAAAGAAAGAGTATGATTTAAATGGGAAAGATTAAAGTAATGGGGGATACCCTAATAAATAAAATTGCTGCTGGTGAAGTTGTTGAGAAAATTGCTAATGTTGTAAAAGAATTAGTTGAAAATAGTATAGATGCAGAATCTAAAAATATTAAAATTGAACTACTTGAAAGTGGAGTTAAACTAATAAGAGTAGTTGATGATGGTATTGGAATGTCCAAGGAAGATGCAGTTTTATGTTTTAGTAGACATGCTACTAGTAAAATAAAGAGTGAAAATGATTTATATTTTATAAATACACTTGGTTTTCGTGGAGAAGCACTTGCTGCAATAAGCGCTGTTAGTAATACCACACTTGATACATATGATGGTACTGAAAGCTCATTTGTACGTGTAAAAGCAGGAAAAATTATTGAAGAAAAAGTTGGTAGTATGAGACGTGGTACTATAATTGAAGTAACTGAACTTTTTTATAATACTCCTGCTAGACTTAAATTTTTAAAAAGTCTTCATACTGAACTAGCTAATACTGTTTCATTCATTGAAAAAATTGCTTTATCACATCCTAGTATATCATTTGAATTAATCAATGATGAAAAACAAGTGTTAAAAACATCAGGTAGTGGTGACTTGTATAAAACAATACACGAAATATTTGGAGTAAATACTACTAAAAACATGATTCAAATTCATGCTGAAAATTATGATTATATAATATCAGGATATATAAGTAATTTAAATATAGCTAAATCAAGTAGGAATAATATGATTACACTTGTAAATGGTAGAGTAGTAAGTAATACTAGTGTAATTAGAGCTATTAAAGATGCATATCATAGAGTGCTTGCTGATAACAAATATCCAATAGTTGTAATTAATATTGAAACAGATCCAACGCTAATAGATGTTAATATTCATCCAACTAAACAAGATATTAAGTTTTCTAAATTAGAAAGTTTAACAGACATACTATTTAATACAATTAGAGATGCACTAAATAGTTCTGATAATACATTTAAAGGATATAAAGAAGTAACATATAATAATCCTATTATAGAAGAAGAAATTGATGAATATAGTATTAATCCAACACTAAATGAAGAAACACATGAAGAGAGAAAAATAGAGGAAATCAGGCTTAATTTTGATTCAGCAGTCTATGATGAAGAAAGTGTTAAAAGAGAGCAAAAATTAATTCATCCAGTTGGACTTGCTCTTGGTACATTCTTAATTGCTGAAGATGAAGATACTATGTATATGTTTGATATTCATGCTGCTGATGAAAGAGCAAATTATGAAAAAATAGTTGATGCAGTAAATTCAAAACAAGTATATACAACTAAAATGTTAGTTCCATTAACTTTAGAATATAGTCATAATGAGTTTATGAATATTAAAGAGAATATAAATGAACTAATTGATTTAGGATTTGAAATAGAAGAATTTGGTAAAAATACTTTTAGAGTACTATCTCATCCTACATGGATAAAAGAGGGATTTGAAAATGAAAGTATTAAGAAAATATTTGAATTAATTGGTGAATTTAAGGGTAGATTTGACAAAGCTAAATTTACTGATTCTATGTGTGCTTCAATAGCTTGTAAAATGAGTGTTAAAGCAAATACTCATATTAGTTTTGAAGAACAACAAAGAATAATAGATAATTTATTTAAATGTAAGTTTCCTTATACTTGTCCTCATGGAAGACCAACTCATATAAAATATCCTTTGTATGAACTTGAAAAAACATTTAAAAGAGTAAATTTTTCAAAGGAGAATGCTTTTGATGAGTGAGTTAGAATTAAGTAAAGAATTGAAGGATGCCATTAAGTCATTTATTGATTTGCTAGATGAAAATGGTTGGGAATTAAATGATGAAGGGGATATTGTAGACAAAAAAAGTAAAAGACTAATTATGGAATTATATAATGGATGTGATAATTATGAGTAGAATAATTGTTATCGCAGGACTTACTGCTACTGGAAAAACAGATGCATCTATATATTTGGCAAAAAAATATAATGCTGTTATTTTGAATGCTGATTCTACTCAAGTATACATTGAACCATTAATCGCAACTGCAAAAATAAAAGAAAACGAAAAAGATGGAATAGAACACTATATGTTTGATATAGTTTCATTAGATGATGAATATACTTTATTTGATTATCAAAAAGATGCAAGAAAATTACTTGATAAATTTATTAAAGAAAATAGAAATGTAATTATAGTTGGTGGTTCTGGGTTATATCTAAAAGCATTATTATATGATTATAATCTTGAAGAAACTAAAACTAAAAGAGTAGATTATAGTAAATATTCAAATTCAGAATTAAAGAGTATTGCAGATAATATTAATCCAAATAATAACATACACGAAAATAATAGACAAAGACTTGAAAGATATATTACATATTATAATGAAACTGGTAAATTTATTGAGAATAAAAAAGAAATAAATAATAGAATATATGATTTTGACTTAATTGGATTGTATGCATTAAAAGACGAATTATATGATAGAATCAATAAAAGAGTAGATAAGATGTTTGATGATGGTTTACTTCTTGAAGCTAAGAATTTATACTCTAAGCACTATAAAAAGTATTCAAGTATTATTGGTTATAAAGAACTCGAATTGTATTTTAAAGGTGATATTTCATTAGATGAAGCTAAAGAATTAATTAAAAAGAATACAAGACATTATGCTAAAAGACAAATGACATGGTTTAAAAATCAGATGACCGATATTACTTGGTTTAAAGTAAACTATAATAATTTTAATGAAACATTAGAAGAAATTAAAAACTTTCTTGATTAGTCAAGAAAGTTTATTTTAATTCTAAAAATAATTCTTCATTAAATGAGTGTTCTTTTTTATCTTTTTTATGTAAATCTGAAGTACTAATCATAAAGAAATTTCTATTATTATTTTTATTTATTTCATCATCATCCCATGTTACATCTACATGCACCCATTTTTTATCATAATATATAGCATTCCATTCATGATCGTCAGTATTAACTTTAAAGTTTGGAATATTTAATTTATCTAAAAATATTGAAAATGCATCTGTATAACCACTACATAATGCTATGTGATCAAATAGGGCACTTGTCGCTTTATTAGAAACTGTTTCTTCTTCCAAATTTTTATCATAATCTTTATCATATGTAATAGTACTTAACAAATAATCATGTATTTTTTCAATATCTTTTTTTGTTACAGAACCTTTTTTAATATTATTTCTTTCTAAATAGTTAGTAACGTGATTATTTAGTTTTTCAATGTCTTCTTTTGAATAAAGTTTTTCAACTGTTAGATTTACTTCATCATCTCCAATTATAAGTGTATTGTATTTTTTATATGAGTTATAAGGACTAACATAATTATTTAATAATGAAATGAATTCATCATTACTAGAATCAGCAACAGTTCTAACATCATCAATACAGTTTTCATATTCTATATCGCAATAGAATGTAAATGAATCCCAGCCATTATTTAAAACAGTGTAATATATTTTTTTAATATCATTTATATTTTTAGGATTAAAATCATCTGTTTCACTAACTGTTTTAAAAGTGTATGTTCTATGAAATACTGATTTTTCTGGTACTTGAACACTTCTTTTTGTATATTTTTTTATTAGTTTTGATGTATATTCAATCGTTTCATCATAATGAGTTAATACATAATAAGTAGCCATACTCATTATTAGAATAATTAAAATACTAAGTAATATTCTTGTCCTTCTCATTATATCACCAGTTTTATTATACAAAAAAAGTAGAATCAAATCTACTTATTTATTTTGAATTTACTATTTTATTTAATCTTGTCTTATATCTATCTCTAGCATTTGCTTTGATAACACCTTTTTGAGCTGCATTATCTATTCTTTTAACAGCAGTGTTAACTAATTCGATAGCTTTTTCTTTGCTTTCTGCTTTTTCTACATTCTTAATAGCAGTTTTCATACTAGCTTTAACATCATTATTTAATAATGTTTCTTTTTTAGTAACTAATACTCTTTTTTTAGCACTTTTAATATTAGGCATGATTCCACCTCCCTTAAGACTTCTTTAATAATAACAAATAAATAATAAAAAATCAATGAATTTTAGGTTTAATTCGACATTTTTTTAAATCTAATAGTTATATATTAGTATAGGTGAATATATGAATAAACTTAAATTTAAAAATAAAAATATTAGATTAATTGTATTAATAGTAAGTTTTTTAATCTTTATGTATGTATATATTTTTATACTATTGAACACTAATATTATATTTAAAATAATTAATAGAATGAATAATAAGTATGAATCTGATACAATAATTATTTATGATGATTTAATAAATCTTGTAAAAATTAATGATTACAAAGATATTAAGCAAATAAATACTACATTTGTAAATACTGAAATAATTGAAGAAAAAGAAATCAAAATTATTAATGATCCAATTGTATATATTTATAATACTCATGATACAGAAAAATATTATTTACCATTTGTAAGTGATTATTCAATAACTCCATCTGTTAAAACTGCATCATTGATTTTAAAAGATTATTTAAATGATTATGGTATTGAAGCAGTGATACAAACTAAAAGTATAAATGATTACTTAAAAAAGAATAATTTAGATTATAAAGGCTGCTATGAAGCAAGTAGACACTATATGTTATCAGAAATGAAAAAATATGATTTTAAAATATTAATTGATCTTCATAGAGATTCAGTTAAAAGAAAGTATACTTTGTATGAAAAAGGTAATAAAAGATATGCGAAAATTATGTTTGTACTTACAACAAAGCATAAAAATTATAAAAAAAATGAGGTATTTGCAAACTATTTAAATAATTACTTTAATGCTAAATATAAAGGACTTAGTAGGGGAATAATGAAAAGAAAAGATGTTATTTTTAATCAAGATTTAAGTAATAATGCAATACTTATCGAACTAGGAGGTATTGGTAATACACTTGAAGAAATAAATAATACATTAAAAATATTAAGTGAAGCATTAAATGAATATATTATGGAGAATAATTTATGATAGAAGAAGAAATTAAGCCTAAAAACAGATTAATTAAATCTTTATTATTATTCTTTGTATTATTTTTAATACTATATATTTCTAAAGAAACAGGACTTTATGAATATAAAGCATATACCAAATCAAAACTTACAGAAGAAGCTATTAAAAAATTTGAAAGTGATGTAAGTGAAGGTAAAAATGTTTCAATAAATGATTATGTTGTTGAAGAATATAAAGACTACTCTAATGTTATTACAAGAACTGGAAGTAAACTAAATAAAATGGTTGAATCTGTTATGAATGATGGCATAAAAAAAACGCTTAAAGTATTAAGTCGTTTATTCTACGAATAGCATAGCAGAAGTTTTAGTATAGGCTCTTGTTAGTGGCCCACTTCCAAGAAGAATACCACCAAAATATCTAATAACAACTACTAGTACTTTATTTTGATTTTTCATATGAATTATATCAAGTAGCCCTCTTGTAGTACCACTAGGTTCCTTGTCAGAGTAATTCTTTTCTTGTCCATCTATTTTATATGCATAACAAATATGTCTTGCTTTTTTATGTTCAATACTTAAACTATTTATTATTTTATCTACTTCTAAAGCACTATTTACTTCATAAAGAATTCCAATAAATTTTGATTTTTTAATTTCTAAATAACTATCACTAATCTTTTTCATAAGTTAATTTTACAACTTTTAATTATATTTAACAACTAAATATTATTTATGATATAATCAAATCAAGAGGGTGATTGTATGAATATAAGAAAAATATTAGAAGGACTTAATTATGATAAAGGATTAATTAGTGATATTGATAGTCTTATCTGTTTTGATAACTATCAATACGTTAAAAGTGTAGATTATGAAGATGAAGACAATAATAAAAGAATTAGTATTGTATTCAAATCAAAAATTGATGTAGATGAAGAATCAACTATTGAGATTATTAATCCTAGCTATAGTGAAAATCCTAATAAAGATGAAAGTAGAATTACAATTTTTTTAAATGAATCTTTTAATAAAGAAATGCAAAAGTTTATTTATGAAAGTGACTATTCATTTGATTTTGTTCCATCTATTGGAATAACAAAATATAGTGTTGAACATCAGTTATGTGAAGTTATTGATGAAGATAAAGAAGAAAGAGTTATATTAAATCAAAATAATTATAATATGTTCTTAAGAAGTACTTATTATAGTAGATGGTTTAATGAAGAATCATTTAATAAAAATATTTCTAATGTAGAAGCAATAAAACTAGGAAAAGAGTATTTTATTAATGCAATAAATAGAGATAGAGTACTTGATGAGGATAGACCATTATCATTAAGAATAAAATAAAATATTAAGGAGGATTTTATGTTCAAAAAAGAACTACAAGAAGTACCTAGAAAACCTGGGTGCTACCAAATGTATAATTCTGATGGAATAGTTATTTATGTTGGAAAAGCTAAAATCCTTCAAAACAGACTTAGAAGTTATTTTACTGGTAGAGTAACAGGTAAAACTAAAAAAATGGTAAGTGAAGTTGATCATTTTGAATATATAGTTACTGATACTGAAACAGAAGCTTTTGTATTAGAACTTAATTTAATCAAAAAGTATGATCCAAAATACAATATTTTACTTCGTGATGATAAAAGTTATCCATATATAGAACTTACTCGTGAAAAATATCCAAGATTAATAGTTAAAAGAGAGATAAATGCTAATAAAAGAAAGTCATATTTATTTGGACCATATCCTAATCAATATGCAGCAAGAAGACTAGTTAACTTAATAAATAGATTATATCCACTCAAAAAATGTGACACTATGCCTAAAAAAGTGTGTCTTTATTATCATATTGGTGAATGTCTTGGATATTGTGAACATCCAAATATTGATACATCATCAATGAAAGCAGAAATATTATCAATACTAAGTGGTAATGACAAATTATTAATAGATAAGATAAATGAAAAGATTAGAATTAACTCAGAAGCATTAAATTTTGAAGTATGTAAAGGTTTAGTAGAAGATTTAAATTATATAAAACTATTATTTAATAATCAGCATGTTGAAATATCTGATATGAAAGATAGAGATATATTTAATTATTACTTTGAAAATTCATATGTTAGCATAGTTTGTATGTTTTTAAGAGGTGGTAAGTTACTTGGAATAAATACTAAAATAATCCCTGTTATGACTGAACTTAAAGACACTATTGAATACTATATAGCATCATTTTATAGAAAACATAATATTGTTCCTAAAGAGGTAATAGTGCCTGATATTGTAGATATTAATTTATTTAAAGAAGTACTTGATACTAATGTTATTACTGTTAAAAGAGGAGATAAAAAGAAACTATTTGATATGGCTTATAGTAATGCTAAAACTCAATATGAAAAAGAAATTAAATTAATATATAATAATGAAGAACTAACTACTAATGCTAATGAAGAATTAAGAATAATACTTGATTTACCTAAATTACATATTATTGAAGCATTTGATAATTCAAATTTATTTGGAACTTTTTCTGTTTCTGCAATGGTATCTTTTATTGATGGACTTCCATCTAAGAAAAATTATAGAAAGTTTAAATTAAGTTTTGATAAGAACGATGATGTGGCTTCTATGAAAGAAGTAATTTATAGACGTTATTTTAGGGTTTTAAAAGATGATTTGCCAAGACCTGACTTAATAATAGTAGATGGTGCTAATAATCAAATAAATGCTTGTAAAAGTATATTAGAATCACTTAATATGCCCATAAAGGTTATTGGTGTTAAGAAAGATGATCATCATAGTCCTACAGCAATAGTAGACGGAGATACTTATGAAATAATAAATATTGATAAAAAATCAAATGTGTTTAGATTACTTTCAAGAATAGATGAAGAATCACATAGATTTGTTATAAACTATCATAGAGAAATAAGAAGTAAGGGAAGTATTTCAAGTGTACTTGATAACATAAATGGACTTGGTGAAAAAAGAAAAAAATCTTTAATTAAAAAGTATGGTAGTGTTACTCGTATGAAAACTGCTAGCGTAGAAGAACTTTCTTCATATATTCCGTTAAAAGTTGCAGAGGAATTACATGAGTATTTAAACAGCATGGATAATGAAGATTGATTATTATATTAATGTATGTTATAATATACCCCGTTTTAAGGGGGTTTTATTATGAGCGAATTACTTATGAGCTATAAAGATTTAAGAAATAGCATAGAACTAAAAGAAAGTGGATGGAATAATTTAAGAAGCACTAATTGTTATGCATTTGCATTAGGCCTTGATATTCCTAGTGGTAAATTAATGCCATTTGGATTAGAATATCCATATAATGTTGGAGTTATAGGTGGTCAAAAATATGAACTTGATTACTTCGATTTATTAGGTTTATCTTTAGAAGAAAGATTGCAAATTGATTTAGATGCTCTTGGTATTAAATATGAAGAATCAAGTCAGTATGATATTCCAGTAAGCGATGAGCATAACTTAAATTGGTTAATTGCTATGTACAAGCAAAAAGATTCTTCTGATTTTCATTTTTTAAGAAAATCTAGTAGTAATTACTGGCTACATAAAATTGGTACGCATGGTAGTATTTCAAATAGAGACTCAAAAAATTATTTAATAACCGATTTGGATAAATCAACTTTTGTATACGATTTTGGAGATGAAGTAATAAATTATAATCTTGAAAAAGTATATAAATTAAGTTTGCATCGCTAATTTGACATTTTAAAGATAATTTGTTATAATATGTGCGTTTTTTAAGGGGGAATTATTATGAGTTTATTAGGAACAGCATCAGTTTTATCTTGTCTTGTATCATCATCATTAATAGGGTATAAGAATTATAAAGCAAATGAATCAATTAAAGAAAGTGGTTTAAAAATAGTAGATAAAAGGCCAATAAAAGAAAAAATATATTCATTTATAAAAAATTATTCTTATTTATTTTTACCTTTAGTTAATTTGTTTGTTAGTGTTAATGAGTTTAAAAAAGATGATAATGATTATATGAAAGAAAGAATTAGTAAGTTAACTTTAGAAAATAGGTTAACTAAATCAGGCAATGTTATTGAATCTAAAGAAGAAGTTAAAAAAGAAGAAGTAAAAGAAGTTAAAAAGGAAACTAAAAGAGAAGTGCCTATTGAAAGTAAATCTATTGAAGAACAAATTAGTTATTATGAAAAATTAGATAGTCAATATAGAACTCAATATGCAAAATTAAAGAGTCAAAATGCTCCAGTAGCACAAAGAAATGATTTGGTAAGAAAAACTACAGAAGTTGATAAAAAACTTGCTTCTTTATATAGAAAATTAGAATTAAATAATCTAAGAGATGAAAGGGATAGAGTACTATCTAATAAATCAAAAACATTATAGTGTGATTATTCACACTTTTTGTTTGCAATAAAAAACGCATTATTGTAAAATAATTTTATAAAGGAGAATTATTATGATTAATCAAGAATTATTAGATATAGCTGATGAAAAAGCAAATGTTGATGCTCAAAAATATGTTAAAGATTTTTTTAGAAAAATTAATGGAATATTTAATGGTGGATTTAATGTAGATGAGTATGCAAGTAAAATATATAGTTTATTAAAATATGAAAAATATGATGATTATAGAATTAAAAGTGGCAAATGTGATAAAGTAATTTTTAAATATTTAGCATCATATGAATTTAATCCTGAATTTTCAGATGCATTTAAAAATGCATTTGCTTATGTTCATGAGAAAGTATCAAAAATATATGATACCGAAATTAAAATAGCTAGAGAAAAAGAACAAACAGGAAGTATGTTTTATAACTATTATATTGGTCCAAATGATAAAAGGGCTATAAGTATTGAAATAATAATTGAAGCTATGAAAAGAAATATTAGTGATGAAGACTTAAATCATTTCATAGTAGACTATATTAATATGGATAGAACTAAATCATTTTCTGTTTCAAAAAAACAAGCATTTAAAGCTGAAATAGAGGCAATTTCTAATAGTAAGAAAATGGATCCTGAAGATATAAAAAAATTCATTATAGCTATGGCAATTTTATTTGGAATTTGTTGGATTAGTAAATTATCATTTGAAGCTAAAGAACATAAAGAACAAAATAATACTAATAAGCCTACACAGTCTTATTTTTATAAAGGAACATCTTCATCTTCTGAAGATTACTACGGTATTTATGATTTAGATAAAAATGAATATGTAATAGGTGGTGAAGAAGTTGCAAGATTATAATACTTATAAATTAGAAGACAATCAAATTTATATTGAGATTGATAGAATAACACATAATAAAATAGAATATTTATTACTATGTGAAGAAAATAATAATAGAAATATATGTGTTAGAAAAATAGAAGAAGAAAATGGCAAAAAGTATTTAACTACTATTAGTGAAGAAGAATTTTTGGAAGTTATAAATTTATTTAATAAATAAGAAAAGAACTTAAACTAAGTTCTTTTCTTGTAATACTATTTATTATATAATTAAGGAGGTGAAGTTGAGACATGAAGAAAGTTGATTTATATCCTGCTGATATTTATCAAGTTATAGATAAAAGTTTATTATCTGAAATGGATAAACTTGTTTTAAATACGCTTTATATGCCTATTATTGGTAATATAGCAGTTGTTTTGTATTTAAAACTACAAAGTGAAACAAGAAATACTTTTATTTCTACTGAACTAACTCATCATCACTTAATGACAAGCATGGGAATTACATTAGATAATATAAAAGAAGCTAGGCTAAGACTAGAAGGAATTGGCCTTATGAAAACATATTATCATAAAGGAGAAGTAAACTCTTATGTTTATGAATTATATAGTCCAGTTTCTGCTAGTGAATTTTTTAATCACCCAATATTTAATGTAGTACTTTATAATAATGTTGGTAAGAGTGAATATAATAGATTATATGATTACTTTAAGTTACCTCATATAACTTTAAAAGACTATGAAGAGATAACTGCTCCATTTGATAGTGTATATAAAAGTAGAAATTATACATTGTTAGAATTAGGCAATGAAGATATTATTTCTAAAAATAAATTATTATTAAAATATGAACTTGATTATGACTTTGATTTATTAATTGCATCACTTCCAAAAGATATCTTTAATGAAAAATGTTTAAATAAATCAATGAGAGAACTAATTATTAATTTATCATTTTTATATGAAATTGACCCATTGTCAATGGCAGATTTAATAAGAGCATCACTAACAGAAAAAGGTAATATTGATAAAGAAGAATTAAGAAAAAATACAAGAAAATTCTATCAATTTAATAATGATAATAGACTACCAAGCTTACTATTTAAAACACAACCAGAGTACTTAAAAAGTGCTAGTGGAGATAATACCAAAAGAGGTAGAATTATTAGAGTATTTGAGAATACTACACCTACTGAATTTTTAAGAGCTAAATATAAAGGTGGTAAACCAACTGATAGAGATATGAAAATACTTGAAATGTTGCTTCAGGATATAAAATTATCTCCTGCTGTTGTAAATGTATTAATTGATTTTGTGCTTAAAATAAATAATAATAAATTAAATAAACAATATATTGAAGCTATAGCTGGTCAATGGAAAAGAAGTGGTATAGAAACAGCTAGTGAAGCAATGGATTTTGCTGCTAAAGAATATAAAAAGAAAACTAAGAGCGATGTAAAGAAAAAAATAAATGAAGTAAAACCAGTATGGTTAGATCAACAAATAGATAGTGAAGAAAGTGATACAGAATCAGATGAAGAATTTAAAAACTTCATTGAGGAATTTAGAAAATGATAGAAGGAAAGTCAATAATAAAAAAGAGCAAAAAAGATATAAATAATGACTTAAGGCGTGAATTTATATTAGCAAGTACAGATGATGATTTTAAAAAAGTTTGTAGCAGATTAAAAACAAGTGATGAAATACTAATGAAATATACTTCTAAACTTGAAGAAACTGCTCTTGAACTTAAAAATTGCTCTAAATGTAAATCATTAGGAAAATGTAAAAATAGAGTAGAAGGCCATGTATACTATCCAAATTTAAGAAATGATTATATTGAATTTGAATATAAACCATGTAAGTATTTCAAAGAATCAGTTAGGAAAAATAATACAGTGTTCTTTGAAACACCAATTTCATTAGAAAATGCTTCACTAAGTGATTTAACAAGTGAAAAAGAAAGAAATGTTATTTTAAAATATATAAAAGATTTCTTAAAGAAAAAAATGAATAATGAAGAAGTGAAGGGCTTATATTTAAGTGGAAACTTTGGTAGTGGTAAATCGTATATATTAAGTGCTTTATTAAATGAATTATCTAATAAAGGATTTAAAACGGTAAATGTTTATTATCCAAGACTGTTAATGAAACTAAAAGCATCATTTAATGATTTTAGTTATGATGAAATAATGAATGAAATTATGGAAAGTGATATATTACTTATTGATGATATAGGTGCTGAAAATAATTCTTCTTGGTCAAGAGATGAAGTTCTTGGAACAATTCTTCAATATAGAATGGATAATAACTTAACTACATTCTTTACTTCAAATTTTACAATTGAAGAATTAGAGACAATTTTATCTCAAACATCAAACGGAACAGATCTAACTAAATCTAAAAGAATTATTGAAAGAATTAAGTATTTAACTATCGAAGAAAAATTAATAAGTAAAAATAAAAGAAACTAGTGCTTGCATAAGCACTTTTTGTGTGATATTATATCTTTTGCATTAAAAATAATATAAAAATTTGACTTTATTTGACTTTTTTGGTATAATATGTTCACAATTAAAGGGGGAGTAGATTTATGGATAAAGTATTATTAGTATATGCTATTGTTCAATTAATTACCACAGCATTTGGACTTGCGGTAATAGAATCAATTAAACCTATAGTAGAAGAAAGATTAGAAACAAGTGGTTATGTAAAAAGAAATAGAAATAGTTTATATAACTTTAATGATTCTCTTATAAATGTATTAAAAGGGTTTATTCCATTTTATTATTTTTCTAAAGCAATGACAATTATAAGTAATAAAAAGTCATCAATTAGAAGACAAATGGACGAAGAAATAAAGAATGGTAACTATTATAACCCTAAGAATGTTCCTGAAATTCAAGTTATTGAAGAATCACCAAAAAGTGATGTTTTAGTAAATAATGAAGCTGAAGTTGTATTTGAAAAACCAGAAAAATATAAGGCTCGTAAAAATGATATATCATTATATGATACATATGAAACACCTGTTGAGTATATAACTAGAGAAACTACAAAAGAAGGAGAACTTGAATTAACTCCATATATGACAGATGACAAAGTTGTTGAACATGTTGTTGTTAAAAATGATGTTACATCTGCAGATATAGCTAAAGCAATATCAGAACTTGATATTTATGAATTAGAGTTATTAAGAGATAAGTTATCAATTTTAGTAGAAAATAAAAAACAAGATAAAGGATTAACATTAGAAAAAGATGTTGCTTAATTCTTATAATTGTGCTAATATTTTTATAGAAATGTGATTGGACAACATTATTAAATATATCTGCATAGAGATTTAGTGGTTGGTGTAAACTAAAGAGATTATTTAATAATTACTACCAATTTTATAGAGGCTAATAACCTACGAGCAGTTTTCGTTACAAAACTAAATAAGTTAAATTAAAGGGATGGTACCGTCTATATGACTCCTTGTACTATTCCTTTTTTTATTTTCAGGAGGATTTTATGAAAGATGAAGTTTTATTAGCACGAAAGTATGGTGATATTAGTTTAGCTAAGTATTTATCTAGATTTGTATCACTTAATGGGAGAGATTTAAGAAAAGTCACCCACGATGAGGTTAGACTCTTATTTCCAAATATAAGAAGAGCATCAATAGCGGAAGTAAAGAAGAATCCAAGTTTGATATGTACAGGTGAAGTAATTTTAGTTGATGATGGAAGAAATATTGTACCTTATTATATTCCACAAGAAAGATGTGAAAACATAGAAAGTGAATTTATAAGAGAAGAAGTGAAAAAAGACAAAATAGATGATACAGTTTATGATTATGCAAATATGAGTATTTATGAACTAAGATGCTTACTTAAAAGAAAATTTAATTCTTATAGAAATCAAGCTTGTGCCAAAATGGAACTAGGTAGAAGGGAAATAGTCCTTCACAAAAAATATAAAAGAAGTGAAGAAAAAAAGAAAGGATTAGAATAATATGAAAGAAATTAAAAGTAATGAAAGATTAAATATGTTAAATCATAGTTGTGCTCACTTACTTGCTCATGCTATTAAGCATTTATATCCTAATGCAAAGTATTGGGTTGGGCCAGTAATTGATACAGGTTTTTACTATGATATAGATTTAGGTGATGTTACTTTAACAGAAGAAGACTTACCTAAAATTGAAAAAGAAATGAAGAAAATATCTAAAGATAATAAGTTAATTAAAAGAGTTGAATTATCTAAGAGTGAAGCTTTAGATATGTTTAAAGATGATGAATATAAAATAGATTTAATTAGTAGAATGGATGAAAATGATACTATTATAAGTGCATATAGACAGGAAGATTTCATTGATTTATGTCGTGGACCTCATGTTAATTCTACAAAGGAAATTAAATATTTTCATCTTCTAAAAGTAAGTGGTGCTTACTGGAAAGGAGATGCTAAAAATAAGATGCTTCAAAGAATTTATGGTGTATGTTATGAAAACGAAGAAGACTTAAATGAATACATGCAAGAACTAGAAGAAGCAAAACAAAGAGATCATAGAAAAATAGGAAAAGATTTAGAAATATTTATGTCTGATGATTTAATAGGTCGTGGTCTTCCAATGTTTTTACCTAATGGATATATTATTTGGCAAGAGTTAGAAAACTATATAAAAGGAAAAGAAAGAAATTTAGGTTATCAGCATGTATTAACTCCATGTGTTGGAACAGTTGATTTATATAAGACTTCAGGTCACTGGGATCACTATAAAGAAAATATGTTTCCTGCTATGGAATTAGAAGGAGAATCATTTGTATTAAGACCTATGAATTGTCCTCATCATATGATGATATATTCAAATAAATTGCATTCTTATAAAGATTTACCAATAAGAATAGGTGAAATAGCACATGACTTTAGATTTGAAGCATCAGGAGCTGTAAAAGGTATTGAAAGAGGAAGACATTTTTGCCAAAATGACGCTCATCTTTTTGTAACTCCAGAACAAATTAAAAGTGAATTTAAAAATGTTGTAGATTTAATATTTGATGTATATAAAGATTTTGGTATTACTGACTATAGATGTGTTTTATCACTTAGAGATCCAGAAGACAAAGAAAAATATCATCCAGATGATGAAATGTGGAATAAAGCAGAAAATGAATTAAGAGAAGTTTTAAATGAACTTGGTATTGAGTATACTGAAGAAATTGGTGAAGCAGCATTTTATGGTCCTAAACTTGATGTTAATGTTAAACCTGCTGTTGGAAATGAATATACTTTATCAACTTGTCAATTAGATTTTTGCTTACCAGCTAAGTTTGATTTAAAATATATAGATTCAAATGGAGAAAAGAAAACACCAGTAGTACTTCATAGAGCAATTCTTGGATCTCTTGATAGATTTATGGCTTATATTTTAGAAGAAACTAAAGGAAATTTACCTCTTTGGCTTGCTCCTAGACAAATAAATATTATTCCAGTAAATAATGAATATCATTTAGAATATGCAAATAAAATATATGATTTATTAAAAGAAAATAATATTAGAGTTGAACTTGATAACAGAGATGAAAAACTAAGCTATAAAATGAGGGAAAGTGTTATTGCTAAAATACCTTATACTTTAATACTAGGAGATAAAGAAAGAGACAATGAAACTATTTCTTATAGACTTAGAGGAAGTAATGAAACATATAATTTAAGTATAGATGACTTTATTAATTTAATAAAAAGTGAGATAATAAATAAAGAAAGGAGTAGATAATATGGTATTTAATCCGTCATTATACAAAGGTAATGTTGAATTTTGTAAGTATGTATGGAATAAAAATCAAGAATTACGCCTTGATTTAGATACTGATGAAATTCAAATTATTGCAGATATGTATGAATTGGAACTAGCAAAGTTAGGTGATGAATCTTTCCCATCTAAATTTGTAGAAAACGATTTATTATTAATTCAAGTTATAAAGGATTATATTAAAGAATTTAGAAATCATCCAGAATTAGAAGATGATTCTTTCGAACATGCATATGATGATAAATATGCTGCTGAAAAAGCTCATGGTGCTCATGGTGGTTATGGTTACAATGAATCATTTAATGACTTAGGTTTAGATGAAATGGTTCCTGAAGAAGAGGGAAGAGGTCTATAATTTACTAAAAAATTTGACAAATTAGCAATTTTGTGATATAATCTATGTACAAATCATTAAGGGGGGTTTTGATGATTATGAAAGGTAGATATATTTTAGATTATTTAGATGAGAATAACTTTAAGAAGTTAGAAAGAAGTTTAAAAAAATACAATATGGTTGCCTACAAGAAATTAATGTTTGATTTTTATCCAAAATTAAGAAGTGGAGAATTCGTTGGAGAATTAGTTTCAATTAATAAACATGAAAAAACTGAAACTTATGATTTAAGACTTCCAACAGATTCATTATTTGTAAAAGTTTATGGAGAAGTAAAATTAAACTATACAGTTTATAAAGATAGCAATATTGTTATGTTAAATAATTTAGAACCAAAAGATATATTACTTGATGGACATAGATCAGAATTAACAGCTTATAAAGGTATTATGATATCTAAAGCTAATGCACAAAAAGAAATGTTTAAAATTGACTTATTATGTAGATTAGAAGGAAGAGAATAATCTTCCTTTTTAAATATATAAAAATACACTTATTAAAGTGTATTTTATTTTGCAAGTTTTTTATATTTATCTTCTAAGAAATATATATCCTTACTACTCATAAATAGAAGCACTGAATTTTCATATTGTAATAATTTATCTGCACTATCTAATGTTATTTCTTCACCATTCTTAGTGTCTTTAAGAATATCAAAGTGTGTTACATCTTCATAGCCAATTTCAATTCTATCTTCACCAATTGGCATTACATAACATTTATCAGCTAAATTTAGAGCATCTGCAAAATCTTTATGAAAATATTTTACTCTTGACTTTGTATGAGCTTTAAATATTGCTATTACTTTTCTATCTGGATATTTTTTCTTAGCGGCTTCTATTGTAACTTTTACTTCAGTTGGATGATGCGCATAGTCATCAATAATAATATTAGATTTAAATTTTTCTTCAATAAATCTTCTTTTAGCATGTTCTATTTTTAGTGCTTGTGCTTTTATTTCATCTTTATCAATATTTTCTAAATAACAAATTGTAATAGTAGCAAGTGCATTTAATACTAGGTGATCTCCTACAAATGGGAATGTTATTGTTTCAAAAAATTCATTTTTGATGTATACATCTATTGTTGTTGTTTCATCTTTAACTTTAATGTTTTTTGCAATCACATCATTATTTTCATTGAATCCATAATATAGAGTAGGTTTTTTAATTTTTAGGCTTCTAGCATTTTTATCATCACCGCACATAACCACAAGTTTTCTTGCACTATTAGCAAAATCAGTAAATGCGTCTTTTACATCATCTAAATCTTTATAATAATCTGTATGATCTAATTCAACATTTGTAATAACTGCATAATATGGATGATATGATAAAAAGTGTCTTTTAAATTCACATGCTTCTAAAGCAAAAAAATCATTATTATTCTCAGCATATCCAGTTCCATCTCCAATTAAATAATTAATTCCAACATGTTCAAACATTCTTGCCATCATTGTAGTAGTTGTTGTTTTACCGTGACAACCAGATATTGCTATTAATTTTTTATCTTTAGTTAATTTATCTATCATACTTTGATATGTATATATTTTTAGTCCAAGTTCATGAGCTTTTTTAACTTCAATAAAATCATCATTGAAAGCGTTACCTTGTATAATAGTCATTCCTTCTTTAATATTATTTTCATTAAATTCAAGAATTTTAATTCCTTTTCTATCTAAACTTTCTTGTGTGAAAAAATGTTCTTTTTTGTCACTTCCCATTACATTATATCCAAGGTCATGCATAACACAAGCAAGAGCGCTCATTCCACTTCCCTTAATTCCTATAAAATAATATATCATATGTATCACCTGTAATTAATTATACTATATTTTTAGTTGTGTAGTATACTTTTACTAGTAATTTTGTCATTTTTGTGGTATAATATGTAGCACTACGAAGAGGTATAAATATGAATTTAACAGATCAAGAAAAAAAATTAGTTTATTCATTTGTAAGTAAATTTAATGTTGCTAGTGCTAGCAATGTTTTAGAATTTGGAAAAGAAGTCGAAAATAGAATAAATATGATTAATAATGAAGTATTTAATAAGACAAAAGATAAAGATACAACTAGAATAGAAGAATTAATTAAAATAATAACAAATGAACTACTAAAAACAAATCCAAAACAGAAAAAAGTTCCATGGTATAAATTATTATTTGGTTTAGAAGAGGAAACAATAGAAAAGCCAAATTATAATTTAATGATAGATAGTATTTCAAGTCTTGTTATTGAACTTAAAAGCCATATTATTACTCTTCAAAAAGATTTACAACTAATAGAACTATTAAAAGAGAATAGTGTGGAATATTTGCATGAACTTGATATGTATTTACTATGCGGAGAATTAATACTTAGAAAGGCAAATCAAGAAGCATTAAATGCAAAAAATAATAAAGATGAACTTTTATATAATGACTTAATGAATGCTATAAATAACTTTGAAAAAAGAATATATGATTTAAAATTAATGAGACAAATTACTGTTCAAAGTATGCCTCAAATGAATATGATTAGAGATAATAATTATTTATTAATTGATAGAATTAATTATCTAATCAATAGTACTATTCCATTATGGAAAAATCAAATTATTATTATGATGAGTAGTGAAAGTGCTAAAAGAAATACTGAAATTACTTCTGAAGTAAGTAATATGATGAATCAATTATTAAGTGAAAATGCTACAGGATTATTAGAAATGTCACAAAGTACTAAAGATGAATTAAAAAATGGAAATATAACTTCAAAAACACTAGCTGAAACAACTAAAATGATTATTTCTTCATTAGATGAAATAAACAAAATTAATAAAAGTATAAGTGAAAAGGAAGATTCAAGAAGTGATAGTCAAGATCAAGTAGAAGATGAAACTAAAACTATGGAACTTAAATAAGAGGTTAATATGTTTAATGAAAAGAATGTAGCATCATCTGATATTAAAAAAGTAGCTCAAGCAATAAAAGATACTCTTAGTTTTGATGAAGAATGTAATATGCCACTTGAATATGACTCAGAATTAATAGACTTAACAAGTGTACTTGATACTATTAAAAGAAAAAGATTAGAATTTGAAAAGTGTAGGGAAGAATATGTTAAAAAATTAGAAAATAAATATGATACTATTCTTTTTTGCGTACATGATTATAAGTTTGCTGATTTAATTAGAATCAGCTATTGTTATAAAGACGATGTATTTTCATGGACTAGTCTTAAACTTAAATATGAAAATGGAATATTAAGCCAAGTTGGTTCAAATTACAACTTACCAAATGGTTTAATTAATTATTTAAAGGAAATAATATTTGCTTTTAATGATTATGAAGATTACTACAATGAAAAGAATGATTTTATTAAACCAGTTAATTCTGAATTTAATGTTTCAATTAGTAGATTTGGGGTTACTATTTATCTAAAAGGTAGTTATAAATATTTTAATATTTTTAATATAAATGGTTTTTCATATACCGATTCAGTAGATATTGAAACCCATAATATTGAAATACGTAATCTGTGTAACGAATACTCAAAAATATTATTTAATAAAATTCTTGTAAGAATAGAAGACTGTCCTAAATGGATGAGAGATGAATTACACTCTATAAAACAAAAGCAACTTGAAAATGTATTAGAATATAAAAAAGATAGTTAAATTTCTCTATTAGTATGATACAATAATCATAGTAGGATAGAACTATGAAATTTTTAAACAAAGGTACTTATAAGATAAAAATTAAAGTTACTGCTAATGGCAATAATAAGTACGCTTCTAAATCTAAAACAGTTACAGTTAAGATTAAAGTAAAATAACATTAAAGATGTTTCAATTGAAACATCTTTTTAATTGAGTGTTATATTATTTGAAACACAAAAAAACTAACCATAAGTTAGTTTCTAATCAATCTGGTGCAGGTGAAGGGACTTGAACCCCCATGGATTGCTCCGCTAGATCCTAAGTCTAGTGCGTCTGCCAATTTCGCCACACCTGCAAATTAGTGGTGGACCTTGTAGGACTCGAACCTACAACCGCCCGGTTATGAGCCGGATGCTCTAACCAATTGAGCTAAAGGTCCATCGCTTATTAATAATAACATAAATAACTTTACTTGACAATAGTTTTTTTAACATTTTTTGCTTAAAGTACTTATTTTATGGTATATTATTTAAGTAATAAATAAAAAAAAGGCATAGCCTTTTAAATAATAAATTTGGTGGCCCGCTAGGGATTCGAACCCTAGACCCACCGATTAAGAGTCGGTTGCTCTACCATCTGAGCTAGCGGGCCTTTTTAAATACAATATGAAGTATAACATAAAAAAAATAAAAAATAAAGTATAAAATAGTTATTTTTATAAAAAAGGAGTAAATATGACAATAGTTTATATGATTAGACACTCAAATAAGTTATCTAGTGATTATTATTTAAATAAAGAAGACATTGATTCTTATATCAGAGATAAATCTAGAATACTTAGTATTGAAGGAGAAGAAAGAAGTAAAATTTTATCACAAGAAAAAGAACTTCAAAATATAGATGCTGTATATACTAGTACTATGGTTAGAACACAAAGTACTGCTAAATATTTATGTTCTGCTCAAAATTTGAAAATGTATGTAGATGAAAGATTAAATGAGAAAAAAACAGGAATTGTTAATCCTGATTTAAAAGATTGGTATATTATTCAATATAAAGATAAAACATTTAAAAATATAAATGGTGAATCACAAGAAGATGTCTTTAATAGAGTAAATGATGCAATGACTGAAATACTAAAAAAGAACAAAAATAAAAGAATAGCAGTTTTTTCTCATGGATATGCTATTACATATTATTTATTACATTTTTGCAAGTTAATTGATGTAAATAATGATAGAAAGCTTACAATTGAGTTTAATGGTAAAATATTTATGGATAAAATACTTAATGCCCCAGAAGTATTTAAATTAATATATGATGAAAATAATAATTTGATAGAAGTCAATATCATAGAATTTAAAGATTTACCATATTTACACGGAGGAATATAAAAAAGAGGAATAATCCTCTTTTAGTTTGCTAATGCAGTAATAGCATACATAAATACCATACCAACGATTACTACTATAAGAAATGCCCAAAGAGCTATTTTCTTTACTAGACCAGTTTTTTTAGTCTTTTTCTTTTTATCTTTTGCCATATTAAATACCTCTATAGAAATTATAATATAATTGGAATAAAAAATAAAGTATTAAATATAATTAAATATGAAAATAATTAAAAATAGAATATTTAAAATATTAGTTATAGTATTTGTTGTAGGAGTAGTATTTGGTATTATAAGTTATTTTTTGTTAGATTTTAAAAATAGTATTATTAATTATTTTATTTCGATTGAAAATGGTAATATTAGTAAAACAAGTTTATTATTAAATTCTTTTTTTTATAACTTTAAATTATCATCTATTATTTGGATATTTGGAATAATATTTGTATTTGTATTTATAAGTCCAATAATAATCTTTTTAAGGGGTGTTTCACTTGGAATTACAATTATTAATATAATTTGTTATTTTAAACTAAAAAGTCTCTTAATAGGCTTAATTTATATGTTTCCTTGTGTATTAGTTAATGAATTAGTATTTATATTGCTTTGTTATTATTCAATTTCATTTTCTATTAAATTATTTAGAGCATTTAAGAATAATAAATTATTAAATATTAAGTCATTTTCTATAAATTATATTTATATTTTTATAATATTAAATGGTATTTTACTTCTTAGTTCACTATTTGAAACATTTATTTCTTCAAATATTGTTAAATATGTGCTATAATCTACTACGAAAGGAAAAGATAGTATGAAAGTAGTAGTTGGTATGAGTGGTGGAGTAGATTCAGCTGTTGCTGCATATTTACTTAAAAAAGAAGGATATGAAGTAGTTGGATTATTCATGAAAAATTGGGATTCTAATATTAATAATGATAAAGAAGGTATTGTAGAAGGAGTATGTCCTCAAGAACTAGATTATAGAGATGCAAAAAGTGTATGTGATGAACTTTGTATACCACTTTATAGAGTCGATTTTATAAAAGAATATTGGGACGATGTATTTAAATACTTTTTAACTGAACTTGAAAAGGGTAGAACACCAAACCCAGATATTATGTGTAATAAATATATTAAGTTCGATTTGTTTAAAAAAGAAGCTATGAAACTCGGTGCTGACAAGATAGCTACTGGTCATTATGCAAGACTAAAGGATGGAGTTCTTTTAAGAGGAGTTGATTCTAATAAAGATCAAACATATTTCTTATCTCAAGTATCTAAAGAACAACTTAAAGATGTTTTATTTCCAATTGGTGATTTAACTAAACCAGAAGTTAGAAAGATAGCAGAAGAAAACAATATTCCTGTATATAATAAAAAGGATTCTACTGGTATTTGCTTTATTGGAGAAAGACATTACCAAGAATTTGTTGCTAATTATTTAAAAGGCAAGAAGGGTAATATCATAGATGTAGAAACAGGAAATATAGTAGGAACTCATAAAGGACTTATGAATTATACAATAGGTCAAAGAAGGAATGTTGGTTTATCTGGAGATGAAAAAAGACATTATGTATGTGGTAAGGATTCTAAAACAAATACTCTTTATGTTGCATATGGTGATGACTCAAAATATTTGTTATCAGATTCAGCAATAATTGAAGACATGAATTATATTTCTGATAAAAAACCTTTAAAAGCTACTGCTAAATTTAGATATAGAAGTGAAGATATACCAGTAACCATCGAATATATAGATGATAACCATATAAAAGTTAACTATGACAACGCTAAAGCTGTTACTCCTGGTCAAGCTTGTGTTATATATTTAGGTGAAGAATGCCTGATGGGTGGAATTATTAAGCAGGTATATAAAGATAATAAAGAAATTTGGTATTTAAAATAGAGATTCAAATTATTGAATCTCTTTTAATTTTCTAATAGTTACATCACATGCTTTTTTATTTATATCACAGTATATTCCTTTTCTATTTAATTTTTTTGCTACAACTGCTGTTGTACCTCCTCCTAAGAAAAAGTCTGCGATTGTATCTCCTTCATTAGAACAAGTTTTAATTATTTTCTCAACTACGGCTTCAGGTTTAGGAGTATCATATGTATCTGATACTTTATTTCTACTATAATTATCAAGCATTTCTTCTGAATCCCAAAGATTACCAACTGATTCTATAAATGATCTTCTATAAGGAAGATTATCAATTAAAACAACTTCATTATTCTTATATAACCTCATTAATTCTTTTTTACTTACTAAATAATGTTTATTAAGCTTTTTAAAATCAACTATTGTACCATTAAAATTAACACTCTTACTTCTTTCTTTTATATAGCCATTTTCAAATAATGGAGTTACTTTTTCTGTTTCAGATTTTATTTCATTAAAAGTAAAATTAGCAGGGTCTTTTACATAATATAGAATAATATCAACTTGCGAATCAAAATTTCTATAAAAACCTCTTTCTTTGCTATGACGTCTATATATTCTGTTTCTAAAACATGATGGAGAGAATATTTCATCCATTAAAATTCTCATATATGAGTCCAGTCTCCAGTTACAATGTAAAAATATACTTCCATTGTCTTTTAAAACTCTTTTCATCTCAATAATTCTTTTTTTATACCAGTTTACTGCATAGTCAGTATCTCCAATATTGTCATTATAATCATCAAATACTTTACCAGTATTATATAAGATATCACAGTATATTAAGTCTATACTATTTGATTTTAAGTTTTTTAGTAAATCTAAATTATCACAATTATAAATAATTTGATTATCTTCATCATAATATTTATCCATATCTATCCCTCAAATATATTTTAGTTTAATTAATAACTAAAGTAAAGAATAGTATTTAAAAACTAAGCAAAATATGGTATAATATACGTAATTATTAAGGAGGAATTATGAAAAGAGTTTTTGATGTTTATCCAAGCAATAATAAAAAAGTATTATTATATGCTTTAATTGGAGTTTTTGTATTAATTACAATATTAAATAGCTTTCAAACTATTAAGTCTGGTGAAGTAGGATTAAAAGTAAGATTTGGTAAAATTGTTGATACTAGTTTAAATGAAGGATTAAATTTAAAAATACCTTATATTGAACAAATACAAAAAGTAAATATTAAAGTTCAAAAGTCAGAAATTACAGTAGAGAGTTCTACTAAAGATATGCAAACTATTACAACAACAATAGCAGTAAACTATAGAGTTGATAGTAAGAAAGCAAGTAATTTATATAAAACAGTAGGTAATACTTATGAAATTACTGTTTTAGAACCTGCTATTAAAGAAAGCATCAAAAGTGCAATAGCGCAATATAATGCTGAAGAAATTACTACTAAAAGAAGTGAAGTTTCTCAAAATTGTTTAACTGCATTACAAGGAAAAGTTGAAAAGTATGGAATAGTTGTAGAAGACTTTAACTTAACTGATTTTACTTTTAGTCAAGAATATACAAAAGCTATCGAAGAAAAACAAGTAGCTGAACAAAATCTTGAAAGAGCTAAATTAGAAGCTGAAGCAAAAATTGTTGAAGCAGAAGCTACAAAGAAAGCAAATGATCTATTAAAACAATCTTTAACTGATGAATTAATAGCAAAACAATTTATTGAAAAATGGGATGGAAAACTTCCTACAACTTATGCAGGAGACGATATTTTAGGATTATTTAATATAAAGTAACTTTCGTTACTTTTTATTTTGAAAAACTTATTGACAACTATATGTAAACTATTATACAATTAGAATGTAGAGTAGAGGAGAGATAACAAAATGAATGATTTAAATCAACTATTAAGTGAAATAGGGATTTCAAAAGTAAAATTAGCAAAATATTTAGGTGTTTCAAGGCAAATGATCTATAATTATTTAGAATTGGATTCATTAAGTAAATGGCCTCAAGAAAAGCGTTTATTATTACTTAAACTTCTTGATATAGAGGAGGGCAGTGATAAAGCAATTAAGAACATAAAAATTACAAGTGAATATTTAGAAAATGTTGAAGCAAGATTAAATCAAAATGTAAGAGATATGAATAGTCAGCAATTCAATTATAAAAATTTAACTCGTGAAGAACAAGATTTACTAAATGATATTGTATTCTTGATTAAAGAAAAATTCACTGAGGAAAAAACAAAAGAAACATATTGGATTTTCTTATATTTATATCATGTACTTCAATCACTTGATAATGTACAAGAAATCAAATATATATTTGCATATTTATCAAAGAAATGTGGATTTACTAATCCTAATGAATTCAAATTCAATGATACAAGACAATTTATTCTTGAAAGTATAGTTTATACTGCATTTAATTTATATAATAATGGAGGAGCATCTAAATCTAAACTACTTGATTCTCATAAGAGATTTGAGCAAGAAATTGAAAATGACAAAGAAGAAAAACTTAGTAGAACTCAACAATTAAATACATATAAAATTCAAGCTCTAAGAGAATTAGGATATACTGAAATAACTAAAGAAAATGCTTCAGAAGTATTAAACAGAATGGCTGAAATACAATCAAGAAAAGTTTAATTTTTGCAAAAAGAAGTGCTTCCAATAATATATGTTATGTTAACTTCTATATTATAAAATATTAATTAAGGTTGTTTTTACAATCTTTTTTTATTACAAATATTTATATATTTATCACACTTCTATATTTGATTGCTATATATAATATAATGAATATCATTATTAATATTAATTATTTATAATATCTAATATTTATAATTAATAATTATATATATATTTTAAATTGGAATTGAGATGAATAACTATTCATTATTTGATTTCTCGATTCCAATTTTATTTTTAAAAAATTTGATTTAAGTAATATAATTATTCATTTTTTATTATTTCGATTCCAAGTAGAATTTTAAGTTTTGGAATTGAGATGAATAACTATTCATTATTTGATTTCTCGATTCCAATTTCAGTTTGACTGTTTTTAATAATAACCCCTCTTCTATTATAAAAAAATGAATAGGGCGATAACTACTGAAATTATAATACCAATTATTATATATTTTGTTATTCCAATTTTAATTAGTTCTTTTAATATATTATTTATTGATAAGCTAATCATTAATCCTGATACAAATATTAATATGAATGATAAAAATAATTTATTAATTACCCTACTTAAAAATATATATGAAAGTAGGGCACCTATAGGTTCTGAAATCCCACTTATTAATGTTTTTTTTATAACGCTTCCCCTACTTTCCCCTGAATAGTAAAGAGGTATAGATATTGCAATGCCTTCAGGTATATTATGAAGCATTATCGCAGCACACATTTTAATACCTAAATTTAAATTTGTGTATGCACTCATAAATACTGCAATACCTTCAGGAAAATTGTGTAAGATCATAGATATCATGCTAATAATACCAATTTTATAAAGATTTGAATTATTATTTTTTATTCTTTTTTCTAAAATATATATGAATAAATAACCTAATAAAAATGTTAAAAACGAAATTATTATTCCATATATAACTCCATAATTATTTAGTATTATTGGTACTGACATTGGTATTAAATCTAAAATAGATATTGATATCATAATTCCAAGTGACAAACTTAAGGATAGGGTAATGAACTCCCCTACTTTATTTGTCCTTATAAATATAAATAAGCCACCAATTAAAGTTGATAATCCTGCTAATAATGATAGTAATAAGGGAATTATTGCATTTTTCATAATAAATTATATTAATAAAAAACAATATTATTCAGTTTTAATATTGTTTTTCTTAATAATCAAATAGTTATTTTAAAAAATATACAATAAATTATGACCAATTATTTCCATTAAATAAATACATTAATATTATTTATTTTTACATAATAATAACGGGTGGTGATTAAAATGGCTAATGCAAGAAACAATGCAAGAAGCAATGCTAAAGCTAGAAGCAATTCTAGAGCTAAATCTAATGCAAAAAGCAATGCTAGATGCCGTTAATGTTAAAAGATATTCAATAAGTATGAATATCTTTTTTCTTGTATACATATTAATTAAGTGTTAAAATTATTATAGTATGAAAAAAATAGGAATAATAGGATTGGTTGTTTTAAATATAGTTATAGTATATCTTAGTATATATTTTCTTTACTATAGTTATGATAAATATTATCTAGCCCCTACTCCAACTATAAATAGCATTACTTTAAATGATGATAACATAGTTAATATAAAGTTTGATGTAGAAGAAGATAATGTAAGAAATAAAATATATTTTTTGTATAAAAATGATGATTCAGTTCCAAAAATTAATGATTCATGGACTTTAACATCAAATAATGAAGCTTCTTTTAAAATGGAAAAAATGCAATATTATGCTTACTTAAAAAATGAAGATGATGAAATATTTGAAATAGAAGAAGTAAATACTATGGGAAGGGTTACGTCACTTACCACTAGTAAGCAAAAAGTATATGTCGCAATTAAAGGTACATATAAAGTAGAAGCTAAATATGAAACTATTGGTATTGTTGATGATACACTTAAGTGGTATTCAGATGATGAAAGTATTGCTACTATAGATGAAAATGGTAAAATCAAAGCACTAAAAAAAGGAAATACTAAAGTGCATGCTAAAATTAAAGATGAAATTGCAGATATTGATGTTGTAGCAACTGATTTAATTGTAGTTAGACCAAAATTATATAATAACAAGAAAAAATACTTACCTTGTGGTAAATACAATAAGGAAGAAAATGATCTTCTTGATGAAATATTAAAAGATAGAATAAATGACGTTGGGTATAAAACAAGAGCAGCTACTGTTGAAGCAGCTAGATTTTTAGCATTAGAATTTCCATACAAAATTAGATATTTTAGTGAAAATGGTAGAGGATCTACAAATGGTGTAGATGGTGAAGGAAGATATTATCATGTTGGTCTTTATTTAGATAGCAGTAGATATAAGAATATTGGTAAAAAAGCAAACGGGCCTAAAACTTGGGGATGTTCACTCTACTCTAGACCATCTCATGGTAGAAGACCTAATGGACTTGACTGTAGTGGTTTTGTATCTTGGGTAATGCTTAATGGAGGATTTGATGTTGGAGACATAGGAGCTGGCCTTGCTCCACATTTAGATTTGACTGATTATGGTAAAAGAACTAATTTTAATGCATCAGTTGTTGCTTCAGGCAAAGTTAAAGTTGGAGATTTACTAAGTTCAGGAGGAGTTAATGGTGGACATATTGCTATCATAGCTGGTGAGGATGATAATTACTATTATGTAGCTGAAAGCTTATGGACTCCACCAAATGTAGCAGTTATAATTAAGCCATATTCAAAAAAGACAATATATAATAGATATTTCTATGTAATGCTTATGGATAGTTATTATAAACAAGATGGTAAACTAACTAAAATGTGGTAGTAAAGATTATATGAAAAAAAGAAGATTAAAAAGAAAATATAGAGTTTTATTAAATAGAATTAAGGCATTATTTTGCATTATTGTTTTTGTATTTGTAATTTATATATTTTTTAGGCTAATTTTTGGTAAATCAAATTATATTGAATCAGTTTCGTTTTCAAATAATTATGTAACAATAAATTTAGTTGATAAGGAAGATTTATATTGTATTATTAGTAAAAATGAGCCTGAAATTAGTGATAAATGGATAAAAGCAGAGTTTAATAAATGCAAAATTCCATATAATATTGGAAATATTTATATTAGAAATGAAGAAAAAATCATTTATAATTCTAATAAAAATGTATATGGAGAACTAGTAAATGAAGATACTATTTATGTTGCCTTAGATGGGGAATATAATATATATTCATATATTTTAGGTAATAAATTTAAAGTGAAGAATGACTATGATAATAAAATAATAAATATAGATGAAAATGGAATAATAAAAGGTATTAAAATTGGAAGTACTAACCTACGTACAACTATTAATGGTAAAACATATGAAAAGAAAGTTATAGTAACTGATTTAATAACTAAAAGACCAAGCTTTTATGATTATAATAAATCTTATTTAGGCTGTAATAAATATACAAGCGAGGAAAATGATTTATTTGATACAATACTTAAAAATAGAATTAATAATGTTGGATATAAAACAAGAGCTGCTGCAGTAGAAGCAGCAAGATTCTTAACATTAGATTTTCCATATAGAATTAATTATTTTTATGAAAATGGAAGACAAACAACAAATAAGGTAGATGGTGAAGGAAGATATTATCATACTGGACTTTATCTAAATAAAAATAGATTTGAAAATTTAACTGGTTCTACGACTACTAGTAATAAGGGAGTTTGGGGGTGTAGTATTTATAGTTACCCTGCTAAAAGAAATATAGATAATGGGCTTGACTGTAGTGGCTTTGTATCTTGGACCCTATTAAATGCTGGATTTGATGTAAAAGATGTGGGTGCTGGATGGTCAGATGATGCAGATCTTACTGATTATGGTGAAGTTGTAAAGATTACTAAAAATCTAAGTATATCAAATAAAATAAAAGTTGGAGATTTACTTCATAGTGAAAAAGCTGGAGGGCATATTGGTATTATAGTTGGTATAGATGAAGATAATTATTATATTGCTCAAGCGTTATGGTTTGATGAAATTGGTGTAATAATAACTAAAAGAAAAAAAGAAGAATTAAATACTGAATTTCCACACGTAGTATTAATGGATAGCTATTATAAAGAAGATGGAATGCTTACTAATATGTGGTAAATGAAAAAAGATAACAATGTTATCTTTTTATATTGTATTTTTAAGCCTTTTGAGAGACTTTTTTACTTAGTTTGATAAATTATGCGTTACTCTACTTTATTTGACCATAAACTATGTAAATTGCAATATGAATACAAAGTACATTTTCCTTTATAATCAAAAGTTACTTCTGGAGTTTGTCCTGGTTCAAATCCTTTATAATATATTTCATTATCAGTAACCATCATAATCCACATTATGTAATGATTATCTTCCATTACATGATTAACTCTAATAGTAATTTTATTATCATTAATATCATATTGTGGTACATGTTTTTCAAAAGAAGCATCTACTTCATTTGATTTAATAATACTCATTTCTTCATTACAGCATGAAACATTAGTATCATTAAAACTCCATATTACATTACCACATTTTTTACATTTTCTAAATACAATATTCATTTGTTCCTCCTAATTATCTATATTATATCATTAAATAAAATAAAAAAGTAGATTATATCTACTAATTTATTGAATTACCATATTCTTCATTACTTGTACCAGCACTATCAATTAAAAACTTATTAGAAATATTTCTATTTTTAAGCATGTCTTTAAACATATATTCTGCCATTTTACTTCTACATATATTTCCTAAACAAACAAATAATACTTTTATCATGCCAATCACCAAACATATTATACCATTTAAATATTAAAAATGTTAAATTAAAAAGCTTCAAATGAAGCTTTAATATAAATCATTATAATTTTGTTTTTGCTGAAATTCCTTTGGCAAGTAATTACCCTTATGTCTTAAGAAAGTAACAGCTTCTACATTTGAATGATTAGTTCCATCAAACCTTATGGTTACCATTACTTCTTTAAATCCTAAACTATGACATAAGTTTTTAGCTCTTAGATCGTGAAGTGGACAATCAAGTGAATATGAATTATGTCCCGCTAATTCCATTTGTGAAAGGAAATAACCAAGTAATTTAGTACCTATTCTTTTACCTCTATAACCTTCTAAAACTGTGAAGTTCATTATATACAAACTATTTGTCATTTTTGCTTTTTTAATTATTTCTTTTATATATTGATTAATGGTAATTTTATATCTTTCATTTATACTTTCAATTTTAGAATAATCATAGTTTAAGTTTACTGATTTATCAAGAGCAATAATTAATCCAAGTATTTTTTTTCTCTTTTTATTATATGCTATATACATATTATCATAATTAAATATGAATCCTTCTTCATCAAATTTATTTTTAAAAAATTCTTCACATTCTTCTATATTATTATTAAACCAATAAGGATAAATATATTCATCTGTTTGATAAATTAATCTTGCTAATTCTTTATAATTGTCCCCTTTTTTAGCTCTTCTAAATACTAAATCATTAATATTTACTTCGTAGTTATACTTCTCAATCATTCTTTTTTCCTACTTTCTTAAACTAATTATATAACTTATTGTGGAAATAATAAATACTAATATGCAAAGGATACTTAAATATTTCCATGAACTAATCATCATAGCCTCACCTGGATTTTCTTTGTTATAGTATGCATAATTATTCTTTCTATATTTTTCTATTGTTTCAAAAGCAGGACTAATCCCATATTTAACACCATCTACTTCATACATATAATTATCATCACATATATTAAATGTTTTACAATCTTTAACATAAGTAACTTTTGTCTTTATATAATCTTTAATGACATTATTTTCGTGTATCATACATATTGTAGAAAATAATAAAACTATGGTAAACACTATATTCCATGGATTAGTTATGGCTAATAAAATTAATTTTATTTTTTTGTTTTTCATTCTTACCTCTAAATATTTATTATTACTTATAAATAATATCATAAATAAATATATTTTACAAAAATTATTGTATTTTTAATCATTAAAACTTAATTATTAGATAATAGATGTTATAATTAATATATTAGAGGTGTTTTATGAAGAAAAAATATTTTGTTTATGGATTATTGCTTGGATTTATTACTATAATGGTTATTATTGCTATATTGATTATATTATATGGAGATGAAGAAGTTATAATTGATATAGAAAAAATTAGTATAGTTAGAACATTACCAACATCATATAGTAATAATGAAGAAAAAAAATATTGGACTGTAGAATCATGCATTGCGATTGAAAATATAGTTGATTATAATGAATTAACATTTGATTATGAAGTTACTGGAGATTATGATGATATTACATTTAAAGATAACACAATGCATAGTGAAACAACTTATACAGATAAAAGTGTAAAATTTAAATCATATGAACTTATAAAAAAACATGAAGGAAGTGCAACTATTCTTATGTGCTACAAAATCAATTCTAGTAAATATGATGGTTGTGAAGATTTAAAATTTATTATAAAAAATCTTACATTATATAATTCAAATGATAACAAGACATATAATTATGGTAAATCAAGTCAAAATATTTTATGTTATAACAATTTAAAAGGTAGTTATTAAATTATAACTACCTCTTTTCTTATCTTATTCATATTTTAATATCAATGTCCTTATTGAAGACTTTGAATTATATAGTATGATTACAACTTTTCAATAAATTCTTTTATATATTGTTTTCTTTCTAATATACATACACATTCAATATGCCTTGTATGCAGTGAACGAACATATCGCAATATCTTAATATGACGATTATTCATCTTCTACTATTTTAGCTTCACTTCTTTCACAAGTTCCACCATTATTTTTTACATATGCATCAAT
>CAMKNB010000008.1 GCA_946414095.1 uncultured Mycoplasmatota bacterium | reverse complement strand
GGGCTTGAATTACTTGTTAATACTAATGGTTCATTTATTATTGTTTGTATCATATTATCTCTCCTTTCAAATAATAATTGCCAAAAAAACAATTATTTTGTTATTTTTTGCATTTTTTTCTCATTTTTTGCAAAAATATTGCAAATATTGTCATTTATTTATAAAAAATAAGAGATAGAACTATGCCTATCTCTTGGTTAGGACAATAATGTCCTTATCAATTAGCAAGTTCTCGTAATCGAGTTTGTAGTAATCTACTATTTGCTTAAATTAAATTGTTATACCCATTGCATCCACAACCATTGTTGTTAGGGCAAGTGAATATAGGTGTTCTTCCATAAACTGGTGTACTTGGTACAGGGCAGTTAGAAAGTCTGTTATACAATTGATCTACTTCGTTAGCAAAACCTTGTGAAATAAATGCGTTTTGAGCTATTTGTGATGCTTGTAAATCTTTCATAGTTAATTCTCTTTGTAAATCAGCAATTCTATCATTTTTTGCTTCTACTTGAGCCTTAACACCATCTAGTTCTAATTGACATAACTTATCAAGTATTGCTTGAGTATTTGATGTTGCATTAGTAATAATATCTCTTGTATTATTTGCATCTGCAAATCTAGTAACATTTCCTTCATTTTGAACTATATTTTGTGTTTGGCAAGTTGCTAAACGATTTTCACAACAGCAATCTGCAAATTGTCTGCTTAAAGCAAATGTGTCTTGCATTTGATTAATTGCTCTATTATTAGCACTAATTTCACTATTATAGAAACCATTTGCTATATTGCTATTAATACTTGCAGTTGATGTACATAATGAATTTGCAAGAGTATTTACGGCATCTCTTGTTCCTTCAATTTGGTTGCTTAAATGTAAGTTATCAAATCCATCATTAACATTGTTGTTAATTCCATTTTGACCTGTTAATAACCAAGGGAACTCGTACATCATTCCACCATAGCCACCACCAAAGCCACCAAATAAACCACCATTACCTAGCATACCTAAAGCAACTAAACCAATGATCCATTCACCCATAGATCCACCCCAACCATTATTTCCATTGTTCCCAGAAATATCAAATGTAGGGATAACACCTGTTGAACTTCCATTCATAAGTTTTTTCTCTCCTTTCTTAATATTTTTTCTATATCAACACTAATTTTTAGTGTTAATATTTAATTGATTTTGTACTTCACTCAATACTTCATTAGGAAAACCCAACTGTTGAGCTGTTTTATAATAATTTTGCATTTGTTCAGGGGTATAATTACCTATTGTTTGTTTTAATAAACCCATAGCATTACCTTGATTTTGGTTTACTTGGTTTAACATTTGAAACATTTGAGGGTTTCTCATCTTTAATTGATTCATCAAATTGTTTACTCTCATATTCATCGCTTGTTTTATAATATTGTTGTTCATTTCTCATTTTTCCTTTCATTTCATTTAATTGTTTTTGTAAATCTTCAATTATTAAGTCTTTTTCATCTTTAGGCTTAATTTCTTGAATATTAAATGTTCTAATTTCACCTTTAGCATTTTTAATCCACAAAGTTGAATAATCAATATTAATAAAAGGTGTATCTGCAATAGCAAACTCTTTTTTAACATCTTCAATACTATTTACAAGTTTTATTCCACTATTTTGTGGAGCTAGTTGAAATGTTTGATTTATTGCAGGTTGTGTTATATTATGATTCTTCATTTGTTGTAGCCTTGCTATTTCATTGTCAATTTTGTCATTTAAACTTTGTTGGCTATAATTTTGAATATAAGGATTATTCCCATACATAATTAATCATCTCCTAAATAAATATTAATAATAGGTGTTTCTTTTTGATGTTCTTCTTTTGGATTGTCTAAAAGTAATAACATTAATATAGCTATTAACCAAGTGTTATCATTTTCATAACCGAAACCAAAAGGTAAATAAGATGTGTCAAATAAATTAGGTTTTTCTTCTTTAACTTCTTTCTTTTTCATAATTAATTTCCTCCTAAAATAGAAAAAGAGAAAACAAATTAATACCCCTCAATAGTGTTTTAAACTTATTTAATAGGTTTTGTTTTCTCCTTTCGTAATATTGTGAAAAGGTCTTAAAAGGAAGTGAATAAATGCACAACATTCCTTTTCACACTTACAATTATGCAATAAAAAAAAGATATAAACGTACCTAGTTTATACCTTTAAAATTACCTTAATTTTCCCAATAATGTTAATCTTACAATTTTATTTTTAATTTCTTTTATTGCTTTATTTACCTTTTTTATGCTTACATAACCATATATTTCTTTTTCAGTTAAGTCCATCGATATTTTAACAATAGTATCACCATTATTTAATCTTTTAAAGACTTCTTTTGTAAAATCATCAAAATTGCCTAAATCTAATATAATGTTTATTTCAGGAATTGTATATTTCCTTATATCTAATCTTTTCCATTTACTTTGCAAATTTTCCACAATTAGCACACTTTTTTACTGTAATTACTTTTACTTTTCTTTTAGTTGTTTTCTTTTGCTTTGCCATAATATTCCTCAATAAACTTATTTAAAACGTCTGCATCAGTAGTTATCATATTACCTTCACTATCTATAAAGTTATATATTCCTTCTTGTTCCATTATATCAGTTTCACAAGTATATTCGCTAATTTCTTTTACTAATTCATTATTCCTTATAATAAAAAATATAATAACCCCTATTAATATTATTATTAATAGTATTAAAAAATAAATAATATTTCTAAATGTTTTCCCTAAATCAAAATTACTATTCATATTTTTGCTTTGTTCTTTTAATTCTTTCAACTCTTTTTTTGCCATATTTATATCTTCCTTCATTTTACTCTCCTTTATGATATTCGTTTATATGGTGTTTCATAGCATCAGCAATTTTTTCTTCCACTTCTCTATCGTAAGAATCTAATTTATTTTCAATTTTTGCTAATGTTTTCTCTATATTATCAAGTTTAGTGTCAAATTGCCCCCATTTATAACTATCTTCTTTTGTATCTTTATTAGACTTGTCTTTTCTATTTAATACAAATGTAGATACGCTTATTACTGCTCCTAATATACTAATTGCTAATGCTATTGTTAATTCCATATCGTAATTCTCCCTTTTCAATGTTAAAAATATACTATTTTTATGCCTTTTTGTCAAATATTACTTAACGCTTGTCTTTCTTTTGTCTTTAATCTTGCTTTTTCTTTGTTTTCACAATATAATTGGTATTCTTTTTCTATTTTATCATCACTTATAATTCCAGTAATATAACTCCACATATTTTCTTTTAATCTTCTGTTTAAATGACAAGTTTGAAAGAAATAAAACCATTTATATACATATTTCTCGTCAGCTTTTAATAAGTCAAATTGATCTCTTACTTTTTCTTTCTTATTATATAATTCTTCTATTCCAAAAAACTTCATATCCCCTATTTTAGCCATAAACTCGTGAATTAGCATACTTTTCCCTCCTTCCTATACTTTTATATTAAATAAACAAAAAAAGAGCATATAAAAGACTTATATACTCTTTAAAACTCTATTTAATTGTGAATGCTTACCTTTCATATACCCATCACCAATTATAATATAACATAATATTTAAAATTATGCAACAAAAAACTAGGTAATGAACGAAGAAAGGAGTACCTAGTTTTTCCATGAAGTTTTCAATCTTATATTCTTGAAGGTGAAAGATTGACTTTAGATTATTAATAAATACTATTGAGTAGATATAAAGGTCTGTTGCTTGTTCCTTACAACTTCTGCGTCGTCCAAGCCTGTATATATACGACGTGACTTATCATATAATACAAACCTTTAGGCTCACTCTTGTTTTATATATCTACTCAATACTATCAATTAAGATAGTATACTGGCATTGTGCCAAGTACGGGTTCACTCCTTTATACGTTAGAGTGACTCAGGCTATATCATACTCTTGGTATGTATAGAAATAGCATATTGTACTTGCAAGATAGATTTTTTCTAGTGTCTTACCACTTCTAACTTAATATGCTATAAAGCAACCTATAAAGTTGCTACTTAAATTAGGACTTTACATTACTACTATTAGTGGAACTAATGACTTCATATAACTTCCTTATAAACTAGATTTATTAGTTTTCCTATCAGTATTGTTTAAGCCGCTACTGCCACCTGACTAATGCTTTTATAAGCACCTTTGAATAGATAACAGCGATGAACTAGCCTCCCATTTTTTATATCTGCTTTTTGATTGTATCAGGGGATTAGTTAAAACATACCTCAGTAGTTATCCTAAAAACGGCTAATGGCTTTATACAATCTGCTAGTTAATTCAATATTGACTACATTATCTACTCAAAGCAACTTACAAAAGTAAATTGCTTATTAGCATAGCAGCGATATTTCTATCACATATTAAGTATAACACTTATTAAATGTGTTGTCAATTATATATTATCTATTTTCATGTATTGCACTTAAACTTCCTTTTCGAGGCCAGTTATAATAATACATAACTTCTTTTGTAAAATAACAATAAGGATATTTATCCATTAATTTTAAGTGTAATTCCTTATCTTCTGCATATTGTTTCCCTACTGTATATCGTAGATCCCCCAAAAAATCTCTTTTTATAAACTTAAAATTCCCATATTTACTTTGATAATTGTTTTGATTAGAACAAAATCTATAATTAAAGTTATTTGCCATATCATAAAACACCATATCATACTCACCATTTAAGTAATTATCTATAATTTCATTGAAAACTTTTCCATCAATATAGTCATCACTGTCTAACATTATTAAATATTCACCTTTTGATTTGTCTATGCCTTGATTTCTAGCATAAGATACGCCTTTATTGCTCTTATAATCTATAATTCTAATGTTTTTGTCGTGTTTAGACATATATTTGAAGATAATATTGTATGTTTTATCAGTTGAGCCATCATCTATACATATAATCTCTATGTCATCTCGTTTAGGAATGCTTTTTAGACACTTTTCTATCCATTTAGCACTATTAAATGCTGGTATGATAACACTACACTTAATATTGCTCAAATAAACCACCTATTTCCTTTTCATATTTTTTGTAAAACCATTCGTCAAATGTCCTATACTGCTTTACAAGTTCGTAGTTCCTATCTATTGCTTCTTTCCTTTTCTCATATTCTTTACATATATCTAATTTATCTACTATTTTAGGTATGTCTTCCCTATTTTCTACATATATTATCCCTGACATATCAAAAAAATCTCCTACTTTATTAGCACCGTAATATATGGGTACTACCTTATTGGCAAGACAATTGCATAGTTTCTCTGTAAAATAATAATCCTGTTTGTCATTTTCTAGTGCTATATTAAATCTATAATCACTATATGCTTCAATAGGTTCTACATACCCTCCTCCATTCCAATTACCTTTTACGTCTACTTTTGGATTCTTGTCTAATATTCTCGCCAATTCTTTTCTCTTTATATGCCCCTCACATAACTCTTTCTCACTACTTATCATTGATATCCCTTTTGTCTTTAAATTATCACTACTACACCAATATGTCCCATATATTATAGGTAAAGCATTGGGTAACTTCAATAACTCTGTGTCAAATGTAAATATATACTTGTATTCATCATAATGTTTCTCTAAATATTCATATCCTTTTGGTAAATAACTTCTTGGCTCTATCATTAACGCTATTTTTCTCTCTTTAGGAATACTTTTATACTTTTCATCATTTACAAAGTCATCTGTTATTGCATATACTTCACTTCTATCATCATAATATTCTTCTTTTCCATAATTCGCATAGTATGACACTAATTTCATTTTATTCATTTTTTGTTTCCTCTTAATTTTTCTATTTCTTCTATTAAATAATTTTCATAATCATATTGTTTTCTTTCTTCTTTATCTAACCATACATAAAAACTTTGTTTTGTATAATCGTCTTGTAATTGATAATATTTATGACCTTTTTTCTCTTTTAAATCAACAAAGCCATATTTTAATGCCCATCTACTTAATGTTTCTACATCATGATTATCACTACTAAATATAGTTTCTAAAATAACACTAATTGGTATTTCAACTTTTGTATTATATCTTTTACTTGCATCGCTCATTTACTTTTCCTCCTTATAATTACAAACTATTTGGTCTGCTATATTACCTATCATATAGCAAAATAATTCTTCTAAATCTTCTTCGGGTTTTAGATCGGGTTCTAATAAATTGCCTTTATCATCACATTTTGTAAATATTTTTTGACAATCTCTTAATTTTCTATTGTAATAACCTATTACTGCGTGTCCTGCTTCGTGTGTTATGCTATTCATATAAAAATACTCTTTATTAAATACTATATGCCCGCATAAAGGACTCGTTTTTACATATTCTCCTATTTCTATATCGTAGAAGTTTTTACTATAACACCAAGTTCTTGCTCCATAATCTCTTTCTATCGGTTTTTTTTCTAATTTATCTTCTAAATCGTACATTTCTTCTTTTGTATCACATATATAAACATTCATATAATCGTTTTTTCTTTTTTTATGCTGCTCTCTTATCTCTTTAAAATACCCTTTAGGAAGATATTTCCAAAAATATACTCTAAACTTTTGCACCTTTCTTTACCTCCTAACTATATCTTGATTTTAACATATCTTTTCCTTTTTGTCTAATAGAGTGTTTTCTTTAACTTCTTATCAAATGTTTCTAGTTCTTGATTTATTGAATATACATTACCTCTATTGTCAAAGTTTATATCTACCCACCAACAACTTTTGTCATTACTAAATCCCATTGACCTTTCAAATGGTGTTAAATCTTGTAAGCAACTTGTTTGAAAACAATGTGTGTTGTCTTGTTTCATATAAAATGCTTGATGTATATGCCCTGTTTGTAATATATGTGGTCTTTCTTCTATTGGTATTGCATCTAAATATTTTTGTAATTTATAACTCTTTGCATACCCACCACCTTTGCCGTGATATAGTCTTATCTTTAACTTACCTATTTGTAAATCTTCACAATCACTTCCTAAATAAATTAAATCATCTCTATTCTTACATATATCTTTACATATATCAGTTCCACATTGTTTTACCCACCATAAATCGTGATTACCTGCTATTAAATAAGTAGGTATATTGCTTTTAGGGTATTTATCTATTGTATAATCTCTTTGCCCTTCATAAGATATTTCTTTTAATTCATATAGTTGTTGTTGTCTATTACTTAAACCATCAGTTAAATCTCCACTATGTAATATATAGTTTACTTGTTTTTTATCTGCTTTATCGTATAAGTAATTTAATATATCTAATCTTTCATATTTACTGCATATATGAGTATCACTTATTAATAATAGTCTTAATCTTTCTAAATTGTTAGGTATCTTATACACATCATTACTTTTTAAAGGTTTCTTTAATTTTATTATTTGCCCATCTACATAATCAACAAGTTCTCCATCTTGTTTCATTAATTCTACTAAACCTATTACTTCATAATCTTTTAGCTCTAATTCTTCACATATCGTTAGCAAATCTTTCTTCTTGTTTATTAAATACTTTAATTTGTTCTTTATTTCCTTTTCCACTCTTTTACCTTCTTTCTGTTTAAGCTCTTTTTTTCTTTATTATATCATTTATCTTTGTTTTATTAAAATTTTACTAGGTTTTTCAGTTTGAAAATGTTGTTGGGGTTGGATGAGGAGGTAATTTGGGCAATTTTCGTTTTTATATAGTGGGATAGGTAAGCACTAGATCATTGTTTTTAAGGTCTTAACGTTTATTAATCAATAATATTGAACGTTGAAACACTCCAGATATTGAATCATTAAACAATAGAACAGTAAATCATTTTTTTTATTGTTTTTTTAATTCATTTTTTTATTAATATAATATATATAAAATATTATAACTATTTATAGCACAATATATATATTACTATAAAAATAAATATAAAATATATAATATAATAATATACTATCAATATATATATTACTATTTATCTATATATATAAAATTATATGATATATAATTTAATTTAAATAATTAATATAATTTAATAATAAAATAATATATATATATATATCTATAAATTAGACTATATTAATATTAATATAATAATATCAATATATAGTAGATCTATATAATAATAGCTAATAATATATAATATAATTATTTAATAATATAGTATATTTATATAGTAAAAATGTAAAATATAAAAAAATATTAACTTTTTACATATAAAGTGTTGACAATATATATATAATGTGATATATTATAATTGTCTTAAATGAAGAAAGGGAAAAGGTGAAAGACAAAATGAATGAAGTTTTAAAAGTAACACAATTAGAAAACAAAAATCAATTTTTAATGGAAGGATCAGAAAAAGCAATATTTCAATCTTACAATAGCATAATAGCTATATACGACAAAGAAAACGATGTATTGACTTTAGGAAAAGATTGGGACTATTCAAAAACAACAACTAAACATTTATACATATTTTTAGATCAGATGTTTAGACATAGTTGGAGTAATTTAAAAGAAGATATATTGTCAGCATTAGCAACAAGCAATAAAAGGAAAAGTATTCAAATATTAATAGACAACAATATTATTAAATACGACGAGAATTTAGTTTAGAAAAGGAGAAAAAGAAAATGTTAGATATTAAAAAATTAAGTGAAGAAGAAAAAGAAAGATTAATAGAAAAATATAGCTATTACTGTTCTGATAGTATAGGTTTTGTAAGAGATAATTTAAAAAATTATATAGAAATAGAATATATTTTAGACAATATAGTAAAAAATATAAAGAATATGCAAAATGAATATAAAATACATTACTCTAAAGACGAGTGTGGCTTATCTTTAGAAAATAAAAAAACAAAAGAGTCATATTCAATAAGAATAGAGTTTTAAATAGGAGGCAAATAGAATGAAAACTAAAAAAAGAAAATTAAGACTAAAAACAAAATATAATTATATACTTATAATATTATTATCTATATTATTATTATATTTAATAAGTAATATAAATAGTATCAATGGAGCATTTTTTCTATATTATATTATATTATATTTTATAATTAGAAACTATATTTCAATTATAAATAAGGAGGATCAACATTGATTTACATTTTATTAGTAATATTAGCAGCAGCTAGCGGAGTTATAAAAGAATTAAGAAAAAAATAAAAGGAGTAAAAAATGAAAAAATATATAATAATTTATAAAATAACAAACAATAAAAAAGATCAATTAGAATATAACAACTTTGAAATAGCAAAAGAAATATACATAAATTTACAATATAATTTAACAATTAAAGCTGGAAAACTTTACGAACAAACAGGAAAAAGAAAAAAGCTAATTGAAAAGTTTACAAAAAAAGTAATAAAATTATAAAACTATATAATTATTTATATAGTTTTTTTATTTATATATTATTATTTATTAATTTATATAATACTATTAGATTATACTATTATTTTATTATATAATATATTAATATCTATTTTTTGGCACTTTTTAGGCGTTTTTAGGCACTTTTTTATTATTTAATATATTTATACTAAAAGAACAATAAAAAGCGAATTAAAGGCAATTAAAAGCAAAATAATAGTATATTCAATTATTATTTAATTAAAGTTATAATGTAATTGTGTCGTATAACTTCAATAAATAGGCAAAATACAACGATTATTATAAAATTAGTATAAATATTCTAGAAAATTAAAACATTAAAAATTGAGGCGTTTTTGTAAGTTTTAAGACTATATTATTATTTAACTATTATTTTATTATTTTTTTAGCATGAAATAATTAGAACAGAAAAAAAGAAAAATGATCCAGTTTTATCATCATTTTTTTATTATATTTTTTGTATTATAAATCTTTTTTCTAATCTTTTGGCTAATCTTCTATAAAATCTTCTGGGAAATCTTTTGTAATCTTATGGGAAGTTTTTTAATCTTTTGAATAATCTTTTAAGTAATCTTTTGTATAAAAAAAGAAAATCTTTTGTAAGATTCTCTTATTTGTATGCTTTTCTTAATCTTCTAGCTTTTGATTTAATAGGTTCTCTTTTTCTATATTCTTTTGCATATTTTCTTTTGTACTTACGATAATCTTCATTATCAGCATAATATTCTCTTTTGTCTTTGTTGTATTCTTTTTTATTAGACTTTTGTTTTTCTTGTACTTCATCAATTATCTTTTCTTTGTGCTTTTGATAATATTTTTTGTTATAGCTTTTCTTTTTTGCTGTTGTCTTTGCCATATATATTTAATCACCACCTTTATATAATATACTAATTATTATACTTTAATTATTATTTTCTATATATAATTACTTAATTAATTATATATAATATTAAAATATAATAAGAGTTCTACTTTAAGACAAGTATATCATGTGTATTTATATATGTCAATTTATAGTTCTACTTTAAGTTTTTACTGTTAGATCTACTTAACCTTTTTACATTTCCCGTAAGTTTCATATAATAATTATTACAATTTTTACATAATCTATAAGTTCTATTACCATTTCGTTGTATAAATACTTCACTTAATTGTATTTTGCATTTATCACAATGTAGTGTATTCTTTGTTGCTCTTAATTCTTCATAATCTTTATGTTGTTTTAATAGTAAATCTAAATTATCAAGTGTTTCTTTTTCATACTCAAATGTTCCTTCTTTTGTTTTTACTCTTATGGTGTAATCCCATCTATACGGTTGTTTCATTATTCTACCCCAATTCTTCTATTTGTTTATTTATTGCTTGTAGTTCTTTGTATGATAAAAAATCTGTTCCACTTCCATTTATAGAATTTTTAATATACATTCCATCATTGTCTTTATGAAATATAAACTCTTGTGTTCCACCCAACGGATATTCTTTTTTATATATTAAAATATCTTCTAAATCAGTTTCTATTTCATATCCTAACTTTTCAAACATATCTTTTGCTGTCATCTATTTATTCTCCTTTATTATCTCTTCTATATTATTTAATCTTCTTTTCATATCTTCAAATACATCTTCTTTACTAGAATATGTTTCTAAATAATCTAATTGTGATTTTATTTCTTTTATGATGTTTTCTTTTTGTTTTAATTTACCCTCTAAATCTTGATAGGAACTAAATAATCTATTATAATCTTCACACTTGCTAACTAAATCTGCTACAACATATTCTTTTGGCATTTTAGAATATAGTAATGAAAAATAATCATAATTTGCTTTATCTACTTCTGCATTTCCTACTTTTACTATTTCACTCATTACTACTATCTCCTTTTAGTTCCTTTATTTTATTTAATAATGTTTGAGAACTTATATATACTATTTTACCATACTCTTTTTCTTCGTTAATTATGATTTTTTCTAATTCATTTATGATGTTTTCTAATTTATACACTTTATCTTGTAGCATTTCATTTTCATTTACTAAATCATCTATTGCTTGTTTTATTCCATTTGATGATATATTTATTACTTTATTCATTACTACTATCTCCTTTTAGTTTTTGTAATTTGTCTATTTGTTGCATATCCATAAAATATTTAACATCAAATTGAATTTCTTTTTCATCTATACTATGCCATTTTCCAAATCTTTTTTCTGCTACACACGGAATACACTCATAATCTCCATCAAAATATTTTACTAATACCCAATCATAATTACCTTTATCATATTCTTCTATTGGTTTCCATTTTAATTCTTTTATGATGTTGTTTAGTCTATCAAACTCATTTACCAATTCTAATACTTCTTTTCTTGATAAAGTTATTTTAAAATCTTTATTTTCTTTTTTAATTTCTCTTAATGCTTCAATATAATCTTTCACGTTTTTTCTCCTCCTCTATTGCTCTTTCCAACCATTCTATACTTGTATCTTTATCTCTTATTTGTCTTAATAGTTCATTTTTCTCATATTCTTCTCTATTACTCCAATATAGTTCTATATATTCTAAACCTTTATTTAGTCTTTCTATTTCTTTTTCTTGTTTCTCTAATCTATTATTTATCTTTTCAAAATCTTCACAAGAAATTGCTAATGTTGGTAATATTCCTTTTTTATTTTCATTCATTTACTTATCACCTCTACTTACATATAAACAACACATTATGAATATTCCTATCCCAAAGCCAATTACTAATTCAACCATATCTATTCTCCTTTGCTTTTATTAAAATTATTTATATCAAAACACCATTCAAATAAATTAATTGCTACAATAACATAAACGACCATTAAAATTGTTCCTAGTATTGTTATTTCATCTTTTGCATTTGTTATTTCTAAAAATGTTCCATAAGGATAAACCGTTGCACATAATTGAAATAAATATCTTAATGCTAATTTAATTACTTTTTTAATTTTTTTCATACTTATTCTCCCATAATTTTTAAAATAATTTTTATTATTATAATTGCGCCTAATACATATTCAGTAATTACTAATATTCCTAACAACAAACTTCCATTATTCGCTTTATACTTGGCTAATGCTATTAAATTATTAGAAATATATCTTTTGTACAATTCAGTAATACCTACTATTACTGCAAATAAAATTAATAATACTATCATACTTATTCTCCTTTGCTTTTAAATTATCTAAAATATTGATTATCTTCTTTCGTAATTTTAGAAGTTATCATAGCATAGTTATCTTCATTATTTTCATAAATGTAAAATGTGTTATTCCCTAATAATTCATATAATGATAATGACCTGCCTGTTGAATAATGTTCACTACCAATATATAAACCAATTCTATGATTTCCTCTTACATCTTCAACAATTAATTGATTTGTAATTTTGCCTTTATAAAACATTTTTAATAATTTTTTACCACTTACCACTTTATATAATTTTTTCATATCTTATTCATCTCCTTTGCTTTTAAGATAATCTATTAATTTATTTTGATTTTTAATAATTAAATCTATTGTGTCATATATTGTTTGAAAATCTTTATTTAACCATTCCTTTAATGTTTCGATATTTTTATAGTCAATATAACCTAGATTGTATTGAATTAATCCAAATTCTTCTAATTTTTCAGGTATTTTCTTTTCTTCCATAGAATAATAAATTGTAGGTTCAAATTCGTCTAACCATTTATAAAATTCACTTTTTTTATCTATTAATTTTTGTGCATACCAATTACCATTATTTGCTTTAAATATTTTTTCGCCTTCTTTTAAACCTTCACCTAATTCTAAAAGATATTCTTTCCCATTTCCTTCTTTATCTACAACCATAACTTTAGTTTTTAATTTATCTTCTTCTATTATTTCTAAATTCAAGTTCCATTTATCAACTACATATCTATTAAAAAATTCCTTAATAGTGCAATAATCATAATCTGAAAATTTATATTCGATATTTTCTTCTATTTCTCCATTTGCTATTTTATTTAATAAATCTATTACTTTCATTTAATCACCTCATTTAGTTTGTCTATTATTTCTCCTTGTTTTTCGTAAATATCTTGTACCATTTCTATTAATTGTTCCATATCATAATCTTTTATTTTATGTGGCTTGTCTAAATCAAGTATTCTTATATTATAACTTTTATTTATTTTTTCTATTTTCTTTTCATCTAATATCTCTATGTTTTTATCAAACATATCACTTTCTAAAAAACATTCTGCTAAATAATGATGATAATCATCATCTATTATTTCTTCTTCATATAATGCATAATAATTAAAATCTCCAAAATCATATACTGCCTTATACATTTTAGGCTTTTTTGTTAAATGTACCATTATTTCCTTTGGTGCTTTATCTTCTTTTATCATTCCTAATAATTCATAATAACTTATCATTTCCTATGCTCCTTTTAACTTCCATTTATCGTTTTTTTCTCTTATTGGTAAAGACAATAAATCTTTTTCATTTGTATATTCTGTTTTTACATTAAAGTCTAGCAATTCTTTTAGTGTATGTTCTAAAAAATCTCTTTCAAATTTTATTTTTATAAAATCAGTGTTCCCTGTAAGTAAAAACTTATCAAATTCTTTATTATTTATTTTCCATCTATACAAATGTGTATTATTATTTACTACTAATGTTTCATTATCATTCTGTATTGCATATATTATAAAATTATCTCTCATTTCACTTTCCTCATTTCTTTCATAAATCTTATCTTCTTATGTAGTAATATACTTAATTCTTGTATCTCTTTTTCTTGTTTCTTATTTACAAATTTTAAATAATCTACTTGCTTTTCTAGTTGCTTTGTTCTTTTTATGTATTTTACTAATTCATTCATAGTTTCTTATTACCTTTAATAGTTTTATACAGAATCTTATCAGCTTTTCTTTCTTATAGTCTTTTTCAAAGTTGGCTTTTATCATTAGCTTTGTTAGTTCTTCTATACTATCATTTATTGTTTGCATTTGTTTTCTCCTATATAATCTTCTATTAGAGTTCTAACTAGATCACTATACTTAATTCCTTTTTCAGTACAAATACTTTTTAGTTCATTTAAAGTATCACTATTAATTCTAATGTGAATATGAGTATCGCATTGTATATCGTTCACTCGTCTTTCATATTCAATTCCATCAGCTCTTTTAATTATTTGTTTCATTATTCCACCTCACTTTTAAAATCTTTACATTTTTCGTAATGTTTTCGTTTGTTCATATCAGTTGTATTATCAATTCTATTATGTTTTTTACATTGCATTCTACAATGACCACCAAAACTTGTAACATCATATAATTTATAATATTTGCATTTATAACAATTCTTTTTACCTATTTTTTTAAATTCTTGAATTAGTGCATAAATAATTCCACCTACAATAAATAATACCAATATTACTATTCCAATAATATCTCCTAATGTAACAAATATTTTCATATTTACCTCCTAAAATACATAATTTCCCAAAGTATTTGAAATTTTAGATTTTCTAATTTCTAATTCTTTGCAATAAATAGTAGTAGTTAATACGCTACGATGTCTCATGAATTGACTAACTTCTTGTAAAGGTATTCCACTTTCTAATGCTAATTCACAAGAAGAATGACGTAATGAATGACTACTGATTTTCCCCATATCTAAACCTGCTCTTTTAAATAAGTTAGTAATAATCTCTCTTAAACACTTTGTACTCATTTTTCCACCTTTGTTGTTATTACTTGTTGAATAGAATAAATAATCTTGTACATTGTATTCTTGGCAATATTCTTTAATAAGTTCAAATATACGATCATCAATTTTAACAGAATCTTGTTTTAACCCATCTCTTGCCTTACCTAATACCTTTAACATTATAACACCTTTATCGTTGTAAAAATCTTCTAATTGTATATTAGCAACTTCATTAATTCTTAAAGCACAAGTTAGCATTATTTTAATAAGTAATTGTTCTCTTTTGTCTTTGCATACTTCTAATACATTTCTTATTTCTTCTTGACTTAAACCTCTTTTTAAATGATGATTTTCTAACTTAATACCTTTAATTTTCTTTGAAATATCTTTTGTAATATCTTCGTACTCTAACCAAGAATAAAAGTTTCTAACTGCAATTAAATAAGCATTAATTGTATTAGGTTTGTGTTCTTCTTTAAGATATTCTCTAAAATTAATAATATCTTCTCTTGTAGGTGTTTTAATGTTATTGTCATGTAAGTATTGAATAAATTGTTTTAACCCTACATTATAAGTTTTTGTTGTGTTATCACTAACATCAATATACTTTAAATACCTTTCTAATAAATCATTAATTTGTAATTCATTGTTGTTTAAAATTACTTCGTTCTTCATATTTCTTTCTTTCTCCCTTCACTGTAATTAAATAATACCACATATTTAATATAATGTCAACACAAATAATAAAAAAAAGATGTATTATTTTACATCTTTTTCAGTTTTCTTTGTTTTTCTAGGTTTTTTAGCAGTTTTAGGTTTATTATTTTCTTCTTTTATGTTTTTTTCAAGTGTTTCTAAAAAAATACTTTGAAACTTATTGCTAAATTCTTCTTCTTTTTTCTTTTGTTTTTTTGCCATAATTGGAGCAGTTACAATAGCAAAAAGAATTAATATTAATATTACACAACCAATAATTAAAGCTAATGCCTTAAAAAACTCAAATAATTCGTACATTTATTATTCCTCCTTTCTTCTAATAAAATGGATCTTCATCACTTAATTCATTTTGATTAAGATTATCTCTAAAATTATCGTATGCTTGTTGTATTTGTTGTTCTTCTCTTTCACATATCTCAAATTCAGTTATCATCAAATACATAATAGGGTTATATTCATCTTTAGGGTTTTTTCTAAAATTTTCAACTGCTTGTTTTATTATTATATCTATTCCTTTACCATCTGGATCATTTAATTCAACACCTTTTTTAAATACAACACCTATATAAAACTTATCTTGTGTTTTATCATAATTTGTTTGTGTAACTTGTACTTTATAAAATGTTTTTTCTTGATATGTTGACTTAAAAACTCTTATCTTCTTTCCTGCTTCTATTTTATGATAAATAATAGGTTTCTTTTCTTCTTGTTCCATCTAATCACCCAATTTGTCATACCACTCGTTAAGTTTTGAGTAATAACCTTCTTTTAAGTCATTAATTTCTTTTAGCATTTTACTTGCTTCATCTTTATTTTGGCAATTAAATATATCTCTTTGTTTCTTTCCTAGTGCATTTAAGATATGCTCAGTATTCATTGTTGAAATAGCAACTTGTTCGCCATTTGAACGAATATAATATTTTTCTTCTTTCTTATTGTTTTCCATCTTTCTTATTTCTACCTTTCTTTTTACCTTTTAATAAATCTAATTCGTTTTGTAAATCTTCTCTTTGTACATATAATGTTGCTCTATCTTTTCTTAACATTTCTATCTCATCAAGAGCTTTGTTAAACTTAACTCTTAATTCTGCTAAACCAGTTCCTTTTTGTAGTTCTATGTTTTCTTTTTTTAGTTCTTTGTATCTTAATTCAATTAACTTTCTATTGTTTAGTTCAGTTTCATACAAAGTTTTATAATCTTTCTTTTCTTTTCTAAATTTACTTAAAAAATTACTCATATTATTCCTCCTTGTAATTATAATTACTTTTGTGTATATATTCATATACACTATTTTTTTCCATATTTTCTATTAAAAATGAATTAGCTTGCTCATTAGACAAATGAGTATGCGGAACTCTTTGAAGGTAAAATAACTTATTTTCATCATTTTCTTCTATTGCTTTGTTTATATGTTCTTGCAGCACCTTTTCTTGATAGTTGTTTTCTATTAAATATAAATCATAATCTTGTGCAACAATATGGTCTATTCTTTCAGTATCAACTATATATATGCCTTTTTTACCATTTAATTCCCATTTTAAACCATAGTTTTCTACATCGTGGTATAAATCTATTAATCTAACTTTAATAAGCCCTAAATCGTATTTAATGCCATTTTTAAGTATATATATGTTTTTCTTATTAACATTACACTCTACCAATTTTTTAACTACTTCTTCACTTCCACATACATATTTTATATTTGGAAAGTTAAAACTTATGTGTTTTATTGTACTAGGTAATAAATGATCCTTGTGTATGTGGCTCACAAATATTAACTTTACTTTGCTTAAATATTTTTTAATCTTACTATAACTTACACCAACATCAAGCATTAACACATCTTCTACTATTATACAGTTTCCTTTTGATGAAGAACCAATTATATTATAATTCATTTAATATTCCAACTTTCTCTTATTTTTTGTAAATCTTCCTCACTATATATTCTTTTACCTTTAAGATAATCTTTTTTACATTGTTCTTCAAAGTCTTTTCGTGCCTTTTCCATTTCTTTAATGTCTTTTCTTGTATATATTTCTCCTAACCAATCATACATATTAGCAATTCGAGAGTTATATCGCATATAACTTTCCATTTCTATATCAAATATTACTTCTTCTGGTATTTCTTTTATTAATGACATTATTCACCACCTCCATAATCAAATATAGACATTTGTTTAGGTGTTTCATAATTGCAAATATATACTTCATCTGTATTAGATATTCCTTTACCTAAACTTGCATATTCTTTGTCTAAATGATTTACATTCCAATTATTATCTTCACACCATTTTATTAAATGCTCATTTGTGTATTCTTTGTTTTTAAATACATTAGACAATCCCCACTTAATTCCTCTTGCATTTAACAATTCTAAAAGGTTAAAAAGTCTATAATCATCATCTATACTCCACCCACCAAAAGCTCCTTTTTCATTATATACCGCTGTTGTATTAAGATATGGTGGATCAAGATATATAAAATCATTTTGTTTAAACTTGTAAAAATTGTTTTTAATATAATTCAAAGCATCTTCATTTTTAGTTTCAATATTTTGTTTACTTATTCTATAACAAGCATTAGCTATTTGATAATCATGTTCTTTCAAATAACACCTATTGCCAAAAGGCATATTAAACTCATTTTTAGAATTAAATCTAATCAAGTTGCAAAAACTAAAAAAAGTTAAAGTATATAAGTCTAAATAATTTCTATTTGATTCATTATAAAATTTTCTAAACTTTAAATAATTCTTATTATGTTCTTGTTTATATTCTTCTTGATAATGTTTAGTTCTTACATCACAAGACAAAGTAGGAAGTCTAAACTCTTTTACTCTTTTATTTATATGTTCTATTATCTCTTGATAAGTATATTTTGTAAATAAGCTGAACAACTCATAAACGTTTGTATTTAATTCATTGTAAATTACTTTGTTTGCCTTTATATTAAGAGATATACTCCCTCCCCCACCAAATAAATCATAAAAAGTATCTATATTTGGTGGGAACAAAGGTTTTAATTGAGATAACAAATTATATTTGTTTCCCATATAAAATAGTGGGCTTTGTATAATTTCCATTATTATTCTACATCATCCAAACTAACTTCTTTAGGTTGTTCTTTTTTTTCTTCATAAATAGTTGCATCATTTACAATATAACCCTTATTATCTACCCTATTTACTACTTGTTCATCGCTATTTATTGCTTGACTTAATGCAGCATTTACTCTACCACTAAATAAAGTAAATAATTCTTTTGCTAATTCTTTTACAACCTTTGTTTTAACCATTTTAACTGGCATTGTATTCCAAGGACTAAATGCAGTTGAACCACTAGGAGATACCTTCTTTATACTATCTAAATCTTTTTTACTTAATACAATACTTTTTTCAAAACCATTTGAAAATCTAATAAAAGCATAAGCATATTCAATATCTTCATATTTATCACTTGTTACCTTTGGTGTATGTTTAATATCTTCTGTTACTGGGTTATAACTAAACTCATCACCTTTAAATACTACATTATTAGTAAATCTAACTATTTCAGCAGGTTTAATCATATCTATAATCTTAAACCAACCTTCTTTTTTTCTTATGATCGTAGGTTTACCTTTAAATGGAATAATATCATAATCGGTTCCAGCTTCACAACCTACCATTGCTTCTTTTAAAACGCCATATAATGTTTGAAGTTTACCAGTATTATCTAAATCCATTAAATCTTTTCTATTTGAAATATAAAACCCTGCACTATTTTTAATTCTTTCAATAGATACATCACTAGGCAATAAAGCATTGTTTTTCATAATCAAACTTTCAATACCTTGCTCTACACCACTTTGATTTACAATTTTGATATAATTTTGTTCTTCTTTTTGTACTAATTCATTTTTTGTTTTACTTTCTTCATTACTCATATTTTATACCTCTTTCATTTAGCCATTTTTTAAGTTCTATTATATTTTGTTTAGTTGTTTCAAGTGTAAATGTAACCTTTAACAACTCATCTTCTTCAATTACCTCTTTTGGAATAGTAATTTCTTCTACTTTTTCAACAATTATTTCATTTGCTTTGTCAATTTCTTCTTGTGTTAATTGTCTAGTTTTTAATTCTTCAAGTTGTTTTTTTCTTTCTATAACTGTCATTTTAGATTTAGCGAAATCTAATGTATTTTGATACTCAAATAATATTTCATCTTTGTATTCTTCAAGTTCTATTAGCTTTAAATCACTACTAACCTTTTCTAAAAACTCTTTAATTTGTTCCTTTAGTGATTTCATACTAGCACTTAATGTTATATTTAGATTCATTCTTTCAAATGGTAATGTAATGTAAATATTGTTTGCTTGATAATGTTGATTGTAAAATTCTCTTAATTCCAACTCTTTTTCTACCTTTAACTCATTTTCAACATTATCAATTTTTTCTTTAAGTTCAACATCTGCTTGTTTATAAAGATTACTTACATTTTCTTTATAAATATCTTCAAACTCATCATATTTAGACATAATCGCTTGTTTTACTTGCTTTCTTTGTGTTTCTAATTCATTAAACTCTTTTGTAAGATTTGCTCTTACTTGTTTTACTTCTTTAACTGTATCTTCATTTACAATTAAACTTGTTGCATTATCTACCTTTTCTTTAATTTCTTTTGAAATGTTTTCTAATTTTGCCCTTATAACAGGCAATTGCTCTAATACTATTAATTCATTATTCATTTTTTCCACCTCCACTATAATTAAATTATAATACTATTATTATGTATTGTCAACACATTTTTGCAATACCTTTAAATTTGCAATATATTGTCTTAATTGTTTGTTATAAACTTTCTTTCTACTATTAATTTCATTTATGCAATGTTTTAAAGTATCAATTTCTTCTATCATTTCATCAATTGTCATTTCTTCACTAGATCGAGTTCTACGATAACCTTTGCCTCTTGAAGAACTTATAATTGTATGTTCTTGCTTAATTGCACTTATAAAATCCCTTACTTGTCTATCACTTAATTTAGTTAATTCTACTAATTCACTTCTTGTTATATACCTGTCTTTTGGTATTAGTTCATATATAAAGTCTTTCACCTTTTTTTCTCCTTTCTTTATAATATTTCCTTAAATATTGCCATAAGTACATTTACTACAATGGCGTCGCCAAAAATATGGTACTTTGCACTATCACTTAATGATATTTTGTCTATATCTTCATCTTTTACGCCCATCAAACGTCCTGCTTCTTTTGGTGTTAGTTTTCTTATTCTTAAATCACTATTTACTACACCCCTTTCACATTGAGTAGTTAGTGTTTGTATCTTATCTTTTTGTACTGTTCCCCTATGGTGTTCCATTCTACTTGATATATCTATTTCATCTCCATCAGTTGCTTCTAAATAACCTTTTGCAGTTGCATTTTTTACATATATTTGTATATCTTTGCTTTTGGTATGTAATGTCGGTGATTTATCTTTCCATACTCTGCATAATTGCTCAAAATGTCCATTATATCTATCGTACTGTGTGTATTCTTCATGTTCTTCTTTTGTCTTTAAAATATGTTTCATTAAATCATCGCTAATATAGTATTTTTCATCTACATTTTCTTCTAACATATCTTTTAGTTTTAATTTAAGTGGTATAGGTTTAGGGAATGAATAACTATATTCTCCTAAAATACTAATCATAAAACATCTATTTCTTGTTTGTGGTATTCCATAGTCAGTTGCGATTAAATCTTGAAAGTAATTATTGTAGCCAAGTTCTTCTAATCTTAATTTCCATTTGTTAAAATCATCAAGGTTATCAACAGAATGAACTTGTGGTACATTTTCCATTAATAACACTTGTGGAAGTTCTCCTAAATCTTTACATTCTTGTAATATTCTTTCTACTTCCCATAACATTCCACTTCTTGTTGAAGTATCACTCATTCCTTTACCTTTTCCTGCAAGCGATAAATCTTGACAAGGAAATGAATAAGTTAATATGTAATCATATTTATCAGTATCTTTTATTTCTAAATCTTTTCCTTTAACTTGTTGTATATTTACCAAGTTGTGTGTTATTGCTATATTTTTTATTATTGTTTTTAGTTGTTCTTCACTTAACCTGCTTATTTGTTCTTTAGTCATTGGATTATTATAATTACTTGATATTCCCTTTTGGTATAAAAACTTTACCATTTCATCTTTTGTTCTTTTAGAATTAAGTTCTATATTTTCATTTGTAAAATGTATATCTTTATATGCTTGAATACTTTTAATAGCCCATTCACATATCTTCCAATGCTCAAATGATACTCCTAAATATTTTAATGCTAATGCTTGACTACCATAACCAGAAAACATTTCTATTAGTCTTATAGGTTTATCTATTTTAAACTTGTCATATTCTATATCATACAAAGACATTTGTTCTCCTTGCATATTTTATTGTTCCTTTCTTATTTGCTATTTTTAACCCCATACACGCGCTTTTTTATCTTCCTTGATAATTTATACTATTTTGTATTTAATCTTCGTGTATGCCCCTTTAAAATTAGTTTTAAGGGTATATTATTTAATTTGTTTCTTTACTTTTCTAGTTTTCTTCTCTTTTTGCTTTAAATCGTATTCTAATTGTTCTATTCTTTCACAAGCAATATTTAAAGATATTTGTGTAGCTGATAATTCTTCTTTTAAAATGTTAATTTTATCTTGCTTTTTATAATTATCTTTTGTTGCATTAATATAATCTTCTCTTAAATATTTCCAAAATCTAATTCGATTAAACCAATTAACTTTATTTTTGCTTTTTATCTTTGAATATTTTTGATATTTCTTTATTTCTTTTTCTAACATTAATAATCTTCCCTCCATTCTTTTTTTAATTCGTAATAACTTTCCATTCTATTTTTTAAATCATTGTATTCTTCTTCCCAATGTTCAATTTCTCTTACCAAATCATCTATAATGCAAAACATATCTTCACCACTCATATAACCTTCTTCATCGGTTTTATAATCAGTAATTGTAATTTCTCTTACTTTTTCCAAGTTTTTTAAATCTTCTTCTCCAAGTTTATAGCTGCCTTTATGTTTTTTTAATTCTATATTTTCTTCCATTATTTTTAACAAGCTTTCTTGGTTTTCATATACTTGTTTTTCAAATTGTTCTTGTTCTAATTTTGTCATATCTTAATCTCCTTCTGGTATTTCTTTTAATATTGGTGGTTTTGAATCTCTATGTTCTCTATAATACTTCAAAGTCCTTTGATAATTTTCTTCAAGTTCTTCATCATTCATTTGATAATACTTAACACTTGCTATATGTTGTCCTTTATATCTAAAAACAATTCTATCTATAAAGTCTATTTCAGAGCATCTTCTTCTATGTTTTTCATAGTAAGTCATGTCATTGTCATAAATAGTTATTTTTTCTTTACATATATCACAACAAGTAGTCCATTTAGTTTCTTCGTCATTTTTTTTAATTTTTTCTATTCCTTTTGTTAAAGACATACAAAGAGGTGCATTCTCATATTCATAGCTTAAATATTCATCTAATCTTTTATTTATATCTTCACTTGAATAATCTTTTAAGAATCTATGCCACTCATCTACTTTTTCATCTCCTGTTGTAAATGTATTGTAATGATTTTTAATTCTATTAAATAGTTTTGTTATTTCTTCTCTTTTCATTTTCTTCTTCCTCCAAATCTTTTTTTCTCATTCTTTCAAGTTGTTCTCGATATTCTTGTTCTCTTGTTTTCTTTTTTAATTGAGTATTATTTTTTTCCCAAGTAATAATTTTTTGTTTCCAATTTTTAACTTTGTTTCCTTTACTATCTACCCAATTACCTTCATTAAAGTAATCATAAAATGCTTTTGAATCAACATTGTTTTTTCTTTCTTTGCAGTATTCTTCTATTTCTTCTAATGTTGGTGGTATAAACTTTTTCTTTGTAGATAATAATTTATTATTATCTATTTCTTTTTTATATTCTATACTATTCTCTACTATACTATTCTTATCTATACTAGGTTGACCATTGGTTAACCACTCATATTCTTCATTATCTTTTATAATTAAAGAATTGTATTCATCAATATATTTAGTTTGATTATGCCTATCCTTTCTTAAAAAATTATTTATTCTCCAATGTTTTATAACAATTACACCACTTTCAAATGGTATTATATAAGATTTAGCTATTAATACTTTATAATCATCTTCTTTTGCACCAACCATTCTTATTATGCTTTTCCAATTATCTACAAAACCATCATCATCTGCATTCATGGATAAATGAAAATATAAATTTTGAGAACCTATTGGCATTTCTAAAAATTTATCACTATTTGTTATAGATTTGTCAAACATTCTTTTTTGTGCCATATTATTCTCCTTTCTTAATAGGTATTAAAACTATTTTGTCTTTATAGATTTCCATAAAGAAACTTCTTCCGTGTTTTTCTACAAAAAACTTTGGTATTACCATTTTGTTTAATGTTTTATCAACATTTTTTTGAAATCTTAATATTGGTTGTTCCATTTTCTTATCCCTCCTAACATAATTACATTTTAATACCAATTTTGTATTAAGTCAATACCTAAATTATAAAATTTTACACAAAATAAAAAAAGATAGGTTTCCCTATCTTATTATTGAACTTTTATCGCAATACACTATATTTGGATTAAGTCTAGATGCATATACTTTGTATCTTCCATTTAATTCTCCTTGTACTTGAACTTGAAAACTACTCTTTGCAGAACTTGGATACCTTTGCCCGTTTTCGTTATAGAACAATGTGCCTTTTTTTACTACGGCATTAAATGGATATTGGCTTTGTGGTATTACATCTCCTTTATTTACATAAACAATATGAGGATTAAATGTACTTCCATAAACTTTATAACGCCCATTTAATTCTCCTTTAACTGTTACAGGTCTATCAGCACTAGCAGGGTTTTTGTATTGGTTTCCATTTTCTGCATATAGTTTACTTCCTTTTTTAACTATTCCATTAAATGGGTATGGGCTTGGTGGTGGGGTTGGTTCTGGTTTAGGTTTTGACGGATTTATGATACAACCTAAATATTTAAAGTTGCTATTCAACCCCCAATTCCCGTCACCTTTATATCTTGTGTAGTTTCTAAAATCAAAATGTTTCCATCCGCTTTCACTTGTTAAGACACTTCCATCACTATTGTTTTGTTCTACACTAGCAACGTGTCCTGCAAGACTACCTTTTCCTTCCCATACCATTATTCCACCAACAATTGGCTCATATTGATATGATAAGCCAATAGATGTTGCTCTTTCTATAAAGTTTTCTGCATTACAATTTAATTGAGGATATTTCATACCTTTATAACCTGTTTCAGTAGAATAAACTTCATTAAATCTACCACAAGACCAACCAACACAATTGTCTAATACATTAAGTCCTTCCACTGTTGGTTTTCCTACGATACACCAAGAGTACCCATTATTTGAAGTTGTGTTATAAAAAGGGTTATTCTTGTTCGGTAATGTTGTCTGTGGTTTCACCTTCATCACCACCAACTTCTAACACTTCATCGATGTCTAATTCATTCATTGTTGTTTGTACTTCCCAATCTTCTTGTTTTAATTCTTCCATATTACTTTTCTCCTTTCTTAATTTTAGTAAATAAATCACTTACAAGATTTGCTCCTCTTGAACAAATGATTCCTGTAAATATGTTGCATATAATTGGAACTTTCATTTCGATACCAACCATTTCAAATATATTCATATTTGCTAAAATACAAATTAATATTGAAATACACAATGATCCTATCATAGATATAGAAAACTTTTTATCTTGATAGATCATTTTGATATTTTCCCAAATAGCTTCAACCAATATTGCAACTACAATTAATTGTGAAAAATCTTTCATTTTAATTTTCCTCCTTATATTTTAAATATATCATTTTTTCTATTTTTTGTAAAATCTTGTATCTTCTAGCTTATTTTTTATTTTTTTATATTTTTTTTCATACCACCACAATTTTATTTTTAATTTAAAGCAATGTTTCCCTTTACTATCTTCTATTGCCTTTTTATGACCTACTATTTTTCGTTCTATTATTAATAAATCTATCATTTCCAAGTACCTATCGCAGTATAGCCTATTGTAAAAGTTTGACTACCTAATGTTGAGCCTGACAATATATAATAGTTTGGTATTTTAACTTTTGATACTGTTGTTCCTGTTTCTGCTGTTCCTAACCAAAATGTACCACCTCTTAATGGTGTTAATACTACTGAATTAATTGTTGTAAATTCTTTTGCAAAATTACTTCCTGTTATTAAACCAGAAGCATATAAACTTCCATAAGAAGAACTTACACTTGTTGTAGGTTGTTGTATTCCATAACATATCATTGTACCATTTGCAAATTTTATATATCCATTTCCACTTTCTTCTATTATATATTCTCTTATTGGATGCTCGTTTTCTCCCTCTTCATCGGCTATGTATATTTCACCATTTACTTGTAAGTCATTTTCTCCCCAAGAATAAGTTTCTATTCCTTTTGATACTCTAAAACTATCATTACTTTCGGTAAATAAATCTACTGCTCTTAAATAAAATCTTCCTTCTTGGTTATAAGGTATTAAATTACTTAAAGTTAAATCGTTTATTGTTATTAAATAATCACTATATGTATAACTTGAACTTGGTATTGTAGTCCAGTTTTCATTATCTAATGAATATTGTATTGTGACACTATTTATATGTTCTTGATTTATATAATCGTTGTAAGCATCTATTGTAGCATTTAATACTAAATCACTAGATATAGGGCTTACTCTTTCAACAGTCCATCCTGTATTAATTTTAGGTAATACATAAGGGCAAGTATATAAATATACATCTTCATCTGCAACTAAATTTCTACTATCAGTCACAGTTATTCCACTAAATTCACTAATTGGTACTACTGTTATCTTATAAACATTACCATCTAGTTCTGCACTTTCATTGTTTACTTTAACACTCTTAACAGTTGCACCATTTTTTGTAGATACATCTATTGTATAAAGTAATTCACTAAAATTTGGTAAAACTGTGTCAGGATTATCACCTAGTACATCTATTACTGCTTGATTTGTTTCTTGTATTGTATAACTATTAATTGTTGGCTCACCATTTACTATGTAAGCCTCACACTTTAATCTTTGTGTTGTTCCTATTTGTGTTGTCTTTGAACTATCAGTAAATGTTTTTAAATCTAAATAGAAAACCAAAGGCAATTGATTTGTATTGTTGTCAATTGCATATATTGAGTTTAATTCGCTAGATGTAAAAGTTATACTTGTTCCATTTACTGCATCATTTATCGTTTTTATTAATTGTGTATTGTTAGAGTTTCTTACTTCTACTACATTGTAATAACTACTGACATATTTATTTATAGGTAATGTAAAAGCATTTTCTATATTTGGTATATTTAGTAAAGATGATGCCCAAGTTGATTGTACTCTTGGTAAAGATATTACTGCACTAAAATAACAAGCACCAGGGTCGTAAGATGTATAACTTGATTTCGTTAAGTATCCTGCAACAAACATAGTTCCATAAGATACTGGTACAAAGAATGTTTTAGAATGTATTAATATTTCTCCACCAGTTTTTGCAACCCCAGTTGTATTTACTGTTTGATTTGTTAATGTTTCGCTATCAACACCATCTATTCTTGTATTTACATCCCAACCACTACTATTTGTACGAGTTCCATTATTTACTAAATAAGTATTTACATCTACTGTAAATGTATTGTTAGAGTTTATTGCATCATTTACTATTACATTTGCATAATAACCATAATTATTTGCACTTGTAGTTCCATTTATTCTTGTTGTTATATATGCCATTAGTTATCACCTCCAACATAAAATCCTGCCGTTCTTTTTCTTCCTTGTCTTGTTATGACTTCGGTTCTATGTACACCTATTATTGCTCTTTTACTTTCTAGGTCATCCATTCTTGCTATTGTTCTTTTTTCTTCATTGTTATAACCTATAAATGCTAACTCTTTATTACCATCTCTTACTTCAAATGTTTTGTTAGTGATTTGTGTGTTAAATGTTTCACCTTGTTTTGAAGTATTAATACCATTTGCATCTATCTTAACAAGTGAATTAGTTAATTTCTCAACACCATTTTCTAATTGTGTATTTATAGCACTTATTTGTAAACTTGTAGAACTTTGTAATGTTTGTACTTGATTTGATATTGTATTAATAGCATTGCCTGTACTATCTAATGTTGTTTGTATCTCTGCTACATTTTGTTGAATACTACTATTACCTATTTGTATTTGTGCAATTGTTTCAGTTTTAGTGTAATATTTATTCATTTCAGTTTTAGGTACAAAAGTATTATTTAATGAAGTATCTCTATAATATTCTATCTTCATAGTAGGTTGTAAATCGTTAGGTGTTAAAGTGATATGTGTCATATTCTTGTATAAAGGTAGTGTCATTAATCTATTAAGTTGCTCTAATAAAGTAGTATCAGTTATTTCAGTATCAGTAGGTGTATCTAGTACATAATTGACTATTGTGTTATGTGTTGATAACCAAGTCTTAAAATCACTTGTTGTCGTTCCACCTACTAATGTTGTATCTATTGTTATATATAATCTATTCAAATCAGCAGTTGCAGTGTTTCCAATAACATTTTTTTCTTGTAAAGTATTAGTTGCATAAGTAAAATTATCACTAATATATAGTGTATTAGCCATATATTTAGTTGTATCTTGAAAATCACTACAACTAAATCTGTAAAAGTTGCTTGTTCCTACTTGATTTACAGCGTTTGACCAAATCTCTGTTCCATCTAGCACAACTTTCCCTATCTCTTTATGTAAATACCATATATTATTTTCTTTGTATATGTAATCTTGATATGTGCTTATTTTGTTTAGTTCTATTGGGTTATCACTTATGTATTGTATATGGTCTCCTGTTGTCATTTTTACATTACTAAATTCTTCAATTGTTATTCCACTTCTATAAAACCATATATTAAAATCTTCATTTGATGAAAATGTTATTGTTTTCCTTGTTCCTAAACTTGTCCCACTTGTTGTTGCAGTTCTAATATATACTGAAACAGTATTTGTATTTTCATAACTTATTGTGTATTTTCCTGCTTTAAATTGATAATTTTCTTGTGTAGTAGCCCCATTAAAATATATAGAATTACCAGTTTTATTTAAACTTATTATTTGATTTTCTACACCTAAACTAATTAATTGGCTTTGTCCTGTATAGGCTTCGTATTCACTACTTGTTGTGCCATATTCTACTTGCATATTATCTATTGAAGATGTTTTACCGCCAAATCTTATATAATAAGCATTCCCTGTATTAATCGTTGTTAAACCAGAACCTTGATATCTAATAATATGTGTCTTATTTTTATCATATAAACATACTGCTTTTGGATAATTCATAGTTTCACTAAAAGCAATATTTTCGTTTGATTTTACTCTAATATAATCACTTACATAATATCCATTTGCGTCTGCATCAGTTCCATAATTACCATTTGCATAAAGTCTTGCATTATAAACTATATTAGTATTATTTTTATTAAATAAATTTTTCCCACATATCTCTATTGTATTATCTCCACTTACATTGTGAATAGGTTGTGGATAGTCAGGGTTTGGACTTGCTCCATTTGTATATGGCTCGTATTCACCAGTTGTATTTGATAATCTTAACATTGGCTTAAATATCAAATTACTTAAAACTGCATTTTTGCTTATTTTTATTAATATGTCAGTTGTTATATTTTCACTAAATGTTTTTGAAACACCACTACCAACATCTTGCATACTTTGTCCATTTACATACATATAATATGTTGCTAAACTTCCGTTTTGAGGACAACCACTTAATATATAAGTTTTACCACTTTCAAAGTTTAAACTACCATTAATAGTTAGCCAAGTATTAGCACTTGCAGTTCCATTTATTTTAATTGTTTTATCATCATTAATTGTTATTGTTAAACCATTTATCGTTTGTGAAGTTAAATCATTTCTTAACAAATTCTTTCCTGTTGTACTATCTTGTTCAGTTTGTCCTTCCATAGAAAAGTCTATTAATGGGCTATCTAGTGCATCTTCTAGGTCAAAGTATTTATTCTCTTTTATTGATGTTGGTGATGATAGTTCTTGCTCTATTTCTTCAATTTGACCTGCTTGTATTGTAATTTGTGCATTTGCATTGTCTATTTCAGTTTTAGCCCATTTTTTAAATGTTGCACCACTTTTTAAACTTACATTTTCTTTTTTTCTTTCAAAACTTATTTCGCTTGCAAATGTATTTATCATTTTTCCATTATATCTTAATGTATTGTTTGCAAATGTTTTAAATATTGTTCCATCATAATCAGTTATTTGTATTAGATCGTAACTATCTATTGCAGGGTTTCCTAATATTCTTCCTGTTGTAAATGAATTGATTTCGAAATTATTTACAATATTATAAATACTAGCAACTTGTTCTTGACTAGATATATAAGGGTTTGCACTATCTAAAAACAATGTATCGTATGTTTCATTACCACTTTCATATTTTCTTATCGCATCTTCATATACTACTCTTGATATTTTAAAGTTTTCTGCATTACTATATTGTTCTACTATTTCTATTGGTATTTGTATAATTGATAAGTTGTTTAAATATTTAAAGTCTAATGCACCACTTCTTGTAATAATTGGTATTGCACCAGCACTTCCAGCTAAATAGGATACATATTGCCTACCTGTTATTGTATTGTCATAGATTCCTATTAAATCACTACTTCCAATAAAAGATGCTACATTACAAGTAATATTTGCTTGACTACATATATCTTGTAATATTTGAAGTTTTGTTGCAGTACCACCATGTTCATCTATTAATGGTTTAGCATTGTAATTAAAATCTAATTTAACACTATTATCTCTTAATTTAATTGTTGTTTTACCATTATCAGTAGTTGGTATTTCTTGTAAATTGTATATTCCAATAGGAACATACTCATAAGTATTTTCACTTACAAGTGTTCCTATCGAAATTGATACTTGATCTTGTATTATACTTGTATCTATATTATGCAAAACTAATGTTGCTTCTTGCGATACAAGATTTTCTAACATAAATATTTTACTTCCATTAGGTATTACTCTACTCACAACTTCAAATGATTCACAATATTCGTCTGCATCTTCAAGTTCTACATTATTAAATAATATTTTGATTTTGTTGTTTGTTTCTTGATTATATATTATGTTTTTATATTCGTTTGCAGTACAATGTTGAAAATTTGTATATGCCATATTTAATAATACCTCCTATTCTTCTATAAAACTAAATTGTATTTGTGTGTATTGATTTTTAGTTGGATCATTGTCATCTATGTAATATCTATGATATTTAACAGTTCCACTTCTATACATTTTTTTACTTACAAAACTCCAAGAACTTTCATCAAAGTAATAACAATCAAACCATTGGTCTTTTGTATATTCAAAAAAATTATGTAATTCACTTCCTGTCATTGTTGGAACATTAAAGTCTAAACTTGTAACATCATGTCTTACTCTATTTCTTATTGTTCTTCCTTTTGTGTTTGTATAAGCATCTAAATCTACGTCATTTTGAGATACATCATGTTCTGGCATACCATTTCTTCCATCTATTTCATAAGGAAATTCACTATATGCACCACTACTTCCTAATGGTCTTAAATATAACTTTGAATATTTATAATTCATACAATTAACCTCCTATCTCTATTGGTTTTCCGTTTGATTTTGCCATATCATCAAACTTATCTAACATATATGTTGCTATTTTATTGTTTTTGTCTAAATATATGTTAAATACTTGTGGTTGACTTGATGTTTGTTGCGAAGTTGCACTCTTTACTGCTTGATATACCCCACTTGCTACACTGCTTACTATTTGATCGTTGTTCATTACTGCTGTATGTCCTCCAATAGTTCCTACAAGTTCAGGGCCTCTTTCTCTTGCCACAAACATTTGGCCTACTGGAGCATTTACTGTTCCACTAGCATATTGAGCTACATCTTGCCATTTACCATTTACAAATATTCCACCTGTTGCAGCAGTTTTGTTTGGAGTAACATTAAACCATCCAGAAACTTTACTTGCTAAATTTTGAGCATATTGATAAATATTGGTTGGCATTTCAAGTTTAGGTTTTACAACAAGTTCAGGGAATTTTTCGTTTATTCCACGTTGCAATTCCTCACTCATTCCTTTACCTTGTGGATATATTTTATCAATTGCTAATTGTCTTAAATCAGCAGGTATTTTATCTAATGCTGCTAAAAATGCTTCTGTACTTGTATCTCCTATGGCTTGCCATTTAGTTCCCATACCAATTTGAAGTTCTCCAACTTCACCTAACATTTTAGCTGTTGTGTCAGTTAAGTCATCAAACATTTGAGTATATGCTGCTTGTTCTTGCTCATTCATTTCATTAAAACTTTTGCCAGTTGCTTCTACCATTACATCAAAATTGTTTGCTAAATCGGCACCTATTTTTCTCCAAGTTATATATGAAGTTTCATATAAATTTTCATTGCTTTCATTTGTTGCAGCATCTAAATCTTTAAAGTATTGATCTATTGCTTTTGTATTTGCTTTAATATCATTAGTGTTTTCAGTTAATATTGCAGTTGACATATTTTCGTAATTTACTTTTGCTTTTTCAATAAGCAACAAATCGTTTTTTGCTTTTTTTTCTCTTTCATCAATTTCAGCAAATAATTCCATTTTTTCTTTTTCACTTTTTGTTGAATCTTGCATAACTAATTGTCTTTCAACTTCAATGTTAGATAAAATTCTTTCAGCTTCTGCTCTCCTTTTAAGTGATGCAGTGTATTGTTCTTCTGCAAGATTTAAGTAAATTTCAGCTTTTTTTAGTTCAATTACTTTTTTCAAGTTATTTATTTCTTCTGGGTATTTTTGAATAACACCATCTATCATTTGTATTTCAAGACCATACGCTTTGTTTAAATCATTAATTATAAACTTTGCTCTATCTTCATACCCAGCCTTAACTCTACCATTTGCGTCAGTAATTCTATCTAATTCATCTATTAACTGTTCAGTTATAGTTATTTTAGTCATATCAAATTCTGCATTTTTTTGTATATTTTTCATTTCTTCGGCAAAACTATTTGAAAAATCTTCTAATGCTTTTGCACTATCTTCTAAAAAGTAATCTACATAATTTTTATGTTCTTGTGTAAGAATAGTTATCATTGATATTACTGCTCCAATAGCTGATCCTGCTGCTGCACCCCAAGGCCCGAATGCAGAACCAGATAATGCAAAACCACCAATAGTAGATAAATAACCAGCAGCTCCTTCTAATGTTGTTGCTAATGATTTTCCTTCTCTATCTGCTCTTTCAAGTGAATCTTTTAATAAATTAATACCAGCAACGCCAAAACCTATTCCTACTACTGCTGTTTTTAATCTATCCATATTACTTGCTGTGTCTGCTGCTTCATCATTTAAAATATGTATGTTGTCAATTAAAACATTTTTAATTGATTTTCCTAAACCACCAATTCCTAATACATTTGCTGCTTTAGTTCCCCAAGTCCATATATTTTTAATTGCTTTCCATACACCATAAGCAACAAACAATTTAGCAAGAGGATTAAGCTTTTTAAAACTTTGCCACATATTTGATAGTGTTTTACCTATTCCTTCATATTCCCAACTAATTTCTCCTGTTAATGGGTTTATTTTTTTAGTAAAACCTAACCATTCCATTATGGCATCTCTAATATCAAGTGCTTTCATTCTTACACTATCCATCAAGTCATTATATTGCTCAAATGTTTTATTAAAAGCATCCATTATTTTTGGATCTACAAAAGAACCGCCACCACCAGAAACACTTCCACCTCCACCACTTGAAGGTGTGTTTATAACATTTAATTTATCAAAACCTCTTAATCCTTTCATTTTAGAAGCCAATTTATCAGCACTTTCCCCGGCACCATCTAGATTATCCATAAGGTCTAATGCTGCATCACTTGTTACTGATAAACCACTATAATCAAACTCTGGCATTTCAAAGCCTAATAAAGAAGCTAATAAATTAAATATTTCAGTTAATGCCATTAAAACACCATTTATATATGGTAAAATCTTTTGCAAAATAGGATAAAATACATTACCAACTGCTCTTGATAATCTATCCCATTGTTCTTTCATTATACGAATTTGGTTAGAGGCACTTTCTATTGTTCTAGCATAGTCGCCTTGTGATACTTTTAATTGATTAGTTAATGAAATTACCATTACAAGCCTTTTTTCTACAAATGATAATTGATTTATTTCTCTATCTAAACCTAAAGCATCTACTGTATTTTGTAAAGTTTTTTCAGTTATATCAGCTCCAGTTGCACCTCTTCATTTTTGTACCCCTAGTTTCCTAGTATTTTAACTTATTTTATTTCAAATAAGGGATTAGACTATATCATATTCCATTTAGGAATAATTGCACTTCGAGTTGTGCTAATCTCAACTCTACTTCCTTACGGAATAGTCGTTGCACCTTCCTTAATTATTATTAAGGCTTGGCACAGGATTGTCTTGGCTTAAAAACTTAAAATGGTAATTATGATAAGCACAACCTGTTTTACAAGATTTACTTATACCTCTTTTATACCAAACATTTTTAAACATATCTCTTGCACAATCATTTATACATTTATATTCTTTTCGAGTTTCTAAACATATTACTGCTATACATTGAGGATTATAACCTTTTATAGTTTTTTTTCTTGCTTTTTCAATGTCATATTTAGGTGTTTCCTTATCAACATATTTCCAATGAAAACCTTGAGCAGTTTTTTGTTTACCATATAAGCAATTACCTAACGCATTTTTAGGATAATTGTTTTGTCTTTCTGCTTCTCTTACCGATGGGTATATAATTCCCATTTCTACACACATAACTCTATTTGATATTAAAGGGTTGTTATTTTTGCCTTTTAATTTTTGTGATATTTTTTTATAAGTTTCTTCTTTATTAGGGTTGTGTGGTATTTCTATATGATTACTATGTTGCACATTATAACCATTAGGAACTAATGTATTCATTGTATCCATATAATAATTTTCTTTTTCTATTAATTTATAATTTAATTCCTCTTTTGTATCAGCATATACTTTTTCTAATATTTGATATGTTTTTAAAATGTTTTCCCAACCATATTTTCTTATTGCTTTTGCAAAAGGATATTCTCCCATTTTTGTATAAGCACAATATTTATGGTCTTTTTGTCTTTTTTTATCAGTACAATAAGTTTTCCCTACATAATATTTATTACTAGGAGAATGATAACAATATATTCTTCCTTCCATATTTATCACCACTTATATTGTACCAGTTTAACCACTAATTGTCAATTTTTAAGTTTTAGATTTCCCCCGTTAGCAAGAGTATTAATAAGCCATTTCCTGCTTAAATAACATTGTTATTACTCTTACACCACTTTTGCTTGTGTTCACAATTTTATTCATTACACTTTTCAATGTAAGCCCACTCGAGTTAATGGGACGCGTTTGTCCTACTAAAGCACTTTGCAACGCATTACTTGCTCTTTCTAAATCAAGGTTGTACAAAGAAGCTACGTCATTAGTCATTTTAACCATAATTTCGCTTAATCGTTCACCTTCTTCAGCAGGTAATTGCATAGCATTTGCTAATTGTTTAAATATACCAAATTGTCTTGTTAAACGGCTTTCATCAAGTCCATATACTTCTGCCATTTTATCAATAAATGTTTCAATTCTTTGAGAAGATTGTTCTATTGTTTCATTAGCATTTTTATAAGCAACTTCTAACAAGTTTACATTTTCGATATATTCACTACTTTTTTTAGATGCACTTGTTAATGAACTAAATAATTTTTCGATACCTTTTGTTAATGCTCCAATTTTAGCAATATTAAATATTGAACTAAACTTATTTCCAAGATTTGTTGTTTCTTTTGTTGTTGTTTTAATTTGTTTATTTATTTCACCAACATTTGATTCTAGTTGTGCAATTTGTCCTTTGTTTAAAGCCGAAACTAAACCATACAATCTTTCAAGATTTTTAGAGTATTCTTCAATTTTTTTAGAACCATTTACTGAATTATTAAATTGTAATCTAATTTTAGTTTCATTATCCATTTCCTATTATTCACTCTCCTTTCTTTTGTTTATTTCTTATTTTTTCTTCAAATTGTTGTTTTAAAGTTCCAAAATATACCAAATCTTTTTGGAAATCTTCATATTTTTGTTTCTTTTGCTGTTGTTTTCTATCTTCTTCTTTTTCTTTTTCAAGTTCTCCATAAGGTTTAGTAGGATATGTATCTATTTTTGTATTATCTTTCTTGCCTTTAAACATACCTGCCAACATATTACTTATAAATTGTTTTAAAGAAGTGAATAATTTACCATTTCCATCATGTACATATAGCCCTTGTAACCAACATTTGTAATCTACTTCTTCCATTTCTCTTTTTTTCTTATTAATAAAAGAAGTACGATATGAAACGAACAATTGAGGATCATCTTCCCAAAATTCTTCTGCACTCATACCGTACTCTATTGCTTGTGGAAAAAGATAATTACAAAAGTATTCATAATAAGAATTATTGTATTTTTTAAATATATCTTCTTCTTGTTCTTCTACTTTTTGTTGATTTGGGCTTTCAAGTTTTTTCTTTCTTCATTGTATTGTTGTCTTATAGCAATACATTCTTGTAAAAACTCTCCTGTTTTAGTCATAAGCCATTCAGCTTTCTTATCATCTTCTAAATAAGGTTTTAATAATTCTTTAACCTCATTAGGTTTTAATTTGTGATTAGGATATAACCAAATCAAATATGCTCTATTAACCAATTTTTCTAATGCTTGATTTTTTAATTCAATTTGTTTATCTATATCTTCATCTTTTACAATAAGCATTTCAGGATCAAAATTATCATCAAACTCTTTATCATCATAAAACTCATACATATTTTTATAAATTGTTTCCATTGTTTTTTGATAATTACACGCCCTATCTATTTGTACAAAACTATCTCTATTTAATTCAAGTGTATATTCTACACCATTTAATTCTATTATTTCATTTTTTTTCATATATATATCTTTCTCCTATTTTCCTTTTATTGCCACCTTTTAGGTCGATACACAAGGATTAGCAACTTTTTAATATAAATATACTAAATTGTGCTAATCTTCGTATATTGACTTGTTTGGAGGCATATATGATTATTCAATTAATCTTTTTTATTTTACAATTACAAGAATTGTTCTTTTAAATGAATTGTAACCTGATTTTGATGCAGTTAATGTTACAATTGAACTTCCTGCTGCAACTGCTGTTATTAAAAGTGAATTTGTTGAACTTGTATAAGTTGCTGTTGCTGTTCCTGTACTTCCACTTGCTGCTGTTATAGTTGCATCAGCAGGAGCTGTTGATAATGAATATGTTTTTGTATGATTTGGATCACTTGAAGTTGCTGATAATTCAATAACTTCATCTATTGCACTTGTAAATACAACTGTATCTTCTACTAAACTATAACAATCTTCTACATATTCGTCACTTGTTTCAGGTGTAATTGTTAATTGTCCTTGTTCTAATGATCCAACATCAGTGTTGTTAGCCATATAACTAACTTTTCCACTATATTTAAATCCTGTAAAGTCTGGAAGTAATCTTAGGAAATCAATTGTTTGTCCTTCAACAGCTTCAATTGCATTAATATTATCTCTATGTAAGAAGAAAGGTAAAGTTTTTTGTGGGTTTTCTTTTCTTCCTTCAACACTTGTTGCTTGTCTATTTCCTATTGCTGTTTTGTCTAATTGAGCAGGTGTACTTCCATTTTCACCTGTTCCTTCTACTGGTAAAAATAGTGAATATTTACCATTTGCTTTTTTTGATAATAAAGCACTACCACGATGTTCGCTTAATGCTCTATCTTCAATACTATTAAACACTTTTAAATCATCTCCTTACCATTATATTTCGAGATAGACTTGTTAAACCTTGATGATGTATTGTTCTTCTTAATATGCTTGTATCAAGGTTTGGTGTAAGATTACACCCTGTCATTCTCATATTTATATTTTCAAAATATTTAATAATTAATTTTGTAATTTCATCATTTATTACTTGTGAAGCAATTTTTTCGTTATTAATTGTTTTGTCTTTTGTATAAACATCATTAGTTAAATACATTTCTCTATGATTTTCTACTTTATCTATTGTGCAAAACTCTGTATCAGTTATATTGCTTAATTGACATACTACAATAGGAAAATAGGAAGAGGTGTTTGTGTTGTTTTTGACAACTCTAGCATTGTATTGTGAATTACTTTCAACATATTTTTTTAAATCTTGAAATATTAATTCATATTTATCAATCATTATTTACACCTCTTTCTTTTTTCATATATTCTTTTACCCATTTTGGTAATTTATCTTCAATTTCAGCAGCAGTATAACGATATATTTCAAAACCACTATAACCGTAAGTGTGGAATACCTCTCCATAATTTTGATAATACCAACCAAAGTTATAATCTTTTAGGTTATATTCCCAAGCACCTGCAACAGGATTGTTTTGACCTACAATTCCTACACCATATTCAAATGCCAAAGCTACACTAAATCCATTTGGGTAATCTTGTAAATGCTGAGTAGAAATCATTGAACTAGGTAATATAGTATCGTTATATAAAACAAACCCATTTGATTCTTTTCTAATCTTATGTCTTGCTTTATATTCCCCTATTAAATCATCATTTGTAGTTCCACCTGTTAATCTTTGATCGGTTATTCTCCTAACTGTTTCAAGACATTTATCTTGTATAAATTTTTGAAACCTTGTATCATTTCGCATTTTAGATAAACCATTAACATAATCAACATATTTTTTTAAATCGTTAAGTTTATCAACTTTAACATTTATACTAAATGCCATAATTATTTTTCTTCATCTTTTTTAGATACAAAACTTTTTTCTTCTTTTTTAGTTTCTTTTTCTTCATCTAAAAGCACAAATTGATGAGTTCCAACATAATCACCAGCTAAAGATTTCTTAACTTCTTTTATAGCACCAGTATTTATGTCTTTAATTTTAACTTTTTCCATTTTATTATTCCTCCTTTATCATTTCTTCTAAAATTACCATTATTTTAGTATTTTGGGGTTTAAATGCTCTTACAATGTAATTTGCATTATCTCCATATTGATTTTCATTTTCAGGTGTAGAACCGTATAAATATGCAAGGTCAAATTGTCTAAAAGTATCTTTATCATTATAATCAATTAAACAACTTACTATATTTGCATTTGTTTCACCATATTGTTTTATATATGCTTCAAGTTGTTTTGTTGTTAATGGTTGATAATTAACTTTACCAAAGTAAAATGGTTCATTATATTTAACAATTTCGTTTCCATAATCATCTATATCAACTTCTTTTTGTTTAGTTGCTATATATATATCTTTGTTCCAATTTGTAAATATATCATTTTTAGGATTAAAATTAGCCATTGTCATCACTTTCTTCTTGCACTTCATCATCAATATAACCTACCATTGGTTCTATTTCACCACGAAGTTCATAAGATATATAACCACTATCTCTAGTCCAACTTAAACCATTTTCTGCATAAGATTTGATTCCTACACTACCTATACTTTGATATATTTCTTGACTACATCTTAATTGCCAATTGTAATACTTTTTTGGTAATTCTATGTTTGAATAATCTTTGTAAGGAAATCTTAAAGAAAGTGCAATATATTTACTATCTTCTAGTAATCTATTTAACACCTTTTCATAAGTTTCATTGTCACTAAAAATCTTTTCATCATATTCAATTCTTTCTTTCAATAAATCTAATTGTGTTGTTTCACTTTCCATAAGTTTTCTCCTTTCTTATTAATTATCCTCTTGAAATAATACGAGCAATTGGAATTAATTTGTCATCAACATATACTTTTGCTGTTGAAGTTTTGTCATTGTTTACTAATTCCCAGTTAGAACCAGTTGCAAAATCACTGTTTTCAGGTGATACAGTTCCTGTTCCTTTGTAAGAAATTAATGTAGGTACTATCATTTCTCTTACACGAGTAATAAGGTCAGTTTTACCACCTTTATCGTATGGATCTCTTGCAATTTCACTTGGTACTTCTGCACCAATGTTTTCATATTCAAAGAAACCTTTTTGGAATACATAAGAAGTATAAATATCTCCTGTACTATCACTTGTTACTGGCATTTCATCATCTACAACAACTAATCTACCATTAAATGTTCCAATTGTTAAATCTCTTTGAATACCTGCTTCATCAGTATATTTTAAGAACTCAATTAAGTTTAATCCTTCTAAATTAGTAGATACTGCACTGTGCATAAAAATAACATCTAATTTTGCTTTTTTATCTCCTAATGCTTTTTGAGCTGCTCTATTTAAAGCATCAGCACTTAATTCAGGATTAGCAGTAGCAGTAATATCGTAAGTGTGTTTTGAAACAAATTGTCCGTTTACACCACCTGTCATTCCAAAGATACCTTCAAGAATTGCTAATACTGTTGATTGTCTTTGTTCATCCCAATATTCATTAACTTCTTGTGCTTCTGCTTTGAAATTTGCACCAGTTATATCACTAGAGAAATCATATTCTCCCCATGCTTTTGCTCTACCATAACATATTTTGTTTTGATAGAAAGTATCTCTTTCGCTTCCTTTTGGAATATTAGTGTTCCCATCATAATTTACTGGGTTACCACCAATTCTTCCTTTAATTGGTTCTTTTACTTGATAACCACCTGATTGTTCACTCATTTTTTCTTTGTATTTATTTACATTAGTAAATAAAGCGTTTTTAATTAATGAATTTTCTTTTGTACTTTGTAATGTTTTACGATAAGTTTCAAATACTTCTTCATTAAATATCTTATCTCTAAATTTTTCCATTTTCTTTTAATCTCTCCTTTTCTTTTTTAATTTAGATTTTGTAACCCATTAGGGTTTTCTTGTAGCCACTTGTTTTGTTCTTCTGCACTCATATTGCCAAACTTATCAAGTGTCATTTGATTGTTTTCATTTTGATTAACATTTGAAATAGTAGGTTTAAGGTCAACATTAGTTAAACTTTCTTTTGTTTGCTTTGAAATAAGTTCTTTTTGAGTTTCTAACATAGTTTTTAATTCATTTACAGAATTTATAGTTTCAGTTTCGTTTTCACTTACTAATTTAGCAATTATTGTGTCATTAACATTTAAACCAGCCAACAAATCTTTTGCTTTTGCAGTATTAACAATTATTCTTGAATCTTTAAGATTTTTTTCAATTTCTTTCTTTTGTTGTTCAAGTTTTTCTTGCTCTGTCATATTAGCCTTGTTAATGTCATCTAATTGCTTTTTAATAGTATCATAATCACTATATTTGTTATTTTCTTGTGTCAAATTGTTTACTTTTGTTTCTAAATCTTTAATTTTAGCACTTTCTTCAATATGATAATTGTCAAGAAAATTAGTAATTACTTCTTCTGTTGCTCCTTCTCCTAATATTTTTTTTGCTTCATCTCTAGTCATTTTTCTATTTCCTCCTTACAGTAGTTATTAATACAGGCACTACCAACCCTAGAAAAAATATATCTAACATTTGTGAAGTTCAAATGTTAAAACTTGAATAGGTCGAGAGAGTTGGAATTGCACCAACTTACGCACTAGCTCACTCGATATAAAGAGCATTACTGCTCTTGATTATTATTTTCAATATTATCTTGTATATTATTGTTTTGTTCATTTATTTTATTATCATTAAAATTATTGCCTTTTTGTTCGTTTATAGCATTTTGAAGTTTTTGCTTTTGTTGTATATATGCTTCTTGAAGTTTTGTAACTGCCACAGGATCACTAAACAAACCTATAACTGCATTAGCAACTTGTGGTGGAATATTTGCATTTTGTAAATTCATTAATGCTTGTGTCTTAACAAGTAAGTTATCACTTAAATCTCTACTAAATTTAATGTCTATATTACTAACTTTAAGATTTTTAATTTGACTATCACTAGCATTTCTACATATTTTAAGAATAACTTTTAAAGAATTTCTATCGCATTTTTTAAATGCTTTTTCTTCATTACCTACCCTAATACTTGCACTTGTAAAACCTTGACCTGTTAAAAAACCTTTACCAGTTTCAGCATTTGCAACATTACCATTGCTTGTTGCTTCTGGAACACTTAATATACTATGTAATGCACTTAATTTTCTTAAATAGTATATTTGTGTATCTAATGCTTTTAATCTGCTTTGCAATAATTCAACACTTGCTTTCTTTTGATCAGTTGATTTAATAGATACTGCACCAAACTTTTTAATTTTTTCCATACCTTTTTCATCAACTTCTGCATTAGTAAATACCATAATACTATTAACAAAGGCTTCTATATCATCTTTATCAAGATTTTCAACATAGTTTAAATCATCAAATATATCTTTGCATATTTCAAGAAAACTCATTCTTTTTCTATTAAAATAATATTCAGTAATTAAATGAACGCTATGTATAATTGGAACTCTTTTAAGTTTTTCACCATTAACTTCTTGCTCAATTATTTGCAAATTACCTATTTTATTGTTTATTACATATTTTAAATTTCTAGTATATACAGTATATTCATCATAATATTTAGGCATATTTTCAGGTTTCCCTGTTTTAGGATTAACTTGTTGTACTATGTATTTTTTACTTGTTTTTACAAAAGATAATAATTGCTCGTGTTCAATAGAACTTGAATATACAACTTCTGTATTTAATACATCCAGATTTAATATTTCAAAAGGTGATTCATCATCTTCTGTTGTTTTTGTATAATCTATATACCTAAAACCACGTCCTACTGTGAATATATCTTCATATATATCTTGGTCTTTTTGGTCTTTATCTTCATAAATTGTATAATTATTTAATTTAGTAATTTCTTCATTAGCATTATCATCAAGTGGAGCATATTGAATTGGTTTTCCCAAAAGAAATGCTTTTTTCCATTCTTGAAAAGCCCAAGCCCAATTTTCAACACCTACATTATTAATTTCAGTTCTTGTATATTTAACTTTATTTTTAATATCTTGGTCGCCATATAGATAATTTTGTAAATATTCACTTTCCTCATTATTTTTGTTATGTATTTCTATACTATTTGTTAGTATATCTAAAACTTTATTATCTATTTCTTCTGGTGTACCTTCAAGAAGTTGTTGTTCAGTATAATTAGCATAAATGGTTGTACGCCCATAAGTTTTCATTAAATCAACTCCTCAATTCAATTTTTTCGCACAAACTATACATTTATTTTACATTTTTGTCAACTTTTACATAAAAAAAGACAATATTTACATATATTGCCTTACAAAATCTAATGGTTCAGCTATTTGTGGTTGACTATTTTCTTCTATTATTTCACTTCCAAATAAAGCCAAACTATCAGGAGCATCATCATTAACATTACTTCCTGTTGAATTATATGTTGTTAGGTTATCCATAAATCTACCCATATCAGTATTTATTCCATACATATCTCTTTTGGGAAATACTAATTGTCTTTTAATTATACCTTGTTCACCAACAATTCTTACTGATTTTTTTTCTTCATTCCATTTTTCTATAATTTCACAAAAATTATAACCCTTCCCATTTAATAGTCTTTCTATATTTTGTTTTAATTCACTTGTAACATTACTTTCTATTACAAGTAATATTATATGATGCTCTATTATTTTATTTACAATATCTTCATATAAATCTTTTGTTGCTGTTTTAGTAAAAATGCAATCTCTTAAATAATAATCAAACACATTATCGTTTTCTACCTTTTTAAATATTGGCATAGAAAAGAAGTCTTTACCACTTTTCCTATTAGCATCTATTACGGCATAAGCACCCTTATAATCAGTTTCAGGTATATTTTCATAAGTTCTTAAACTAGAATAGCTAAATATAAATTCTTCTGGATCAGTTGAGTTTTGCATATAGTTGTTTTCCCAAAGATATTCTTGTATTCTACTTTTTATTTTTAATAAATCTTGTGTTGATTTAAGTTCAGGGAATACACTATTACCATATTCATCAAGTGCTGGTAATCTAATTATTGCACAGCTACCATCTTCACTTATTAAAGTAAATGGGTATTTAGGGTGTTTTACAAATTTATGTTCTTTCATTTGCCTTTTAGTTTCCATATCAATAAAATCACCACTAGCCCACAATGTTCCTGTTATAACCATTTTTGGAATAGCACTTAATACATAACGAGTTCTCCATGATAATTGACAATCATTGTAATATTGCAAGTTAAGTTCTTTATTCATAGCTTCTTTATAACCCTTGTATAAATCGTCAACATGAATCCATTTATTTGCTCTTTGACCTATTACGTTTGAATTACAAGTTGCTGCGTTATAACTTGCACCTAATTTACAATCTCTTAATTTCCAATCCCCATCAGTTTCTTTAAGAAAATAATCTTTATCTTCTTTATCATATTTCATTTTAGGGAAAACTTCCCCAAAAGCATCGCTTTTAATTTCTTGCCTAACTAATGCACTTCCATTTTTAACAACTGTATCGTTAGAACATAAAGAAAGTATTGCACCACTTGAATCAATGCCAAAAGACCACGCTTCACATATCTTTTCAGGAAATGTTTTACCAAAACCAGCAGGAGCATTAAATATTAAATCAGTAAATTTTGGGTTTAATACAATTTCTTGTAAAAAATGAATATAACCACATATTGCAGGGAATCTAGGAGCAAAAAACTTGTCTTTATCAGGTATTTCCCACTCTCTATACACAAAATAATGCTCTAAACTAATTCTAGCACCCAATTTATAAGCATATTTAAGCATTTTTTCGTATTCTACTAAATGATTAGTATTGTTGTCTAATTTAATTAATAAATCAAGTAAAGGAATATATCTTTTAATAGATATTTCTCCACATTTTTCTATATTACTTTCATAGTTTTGCAACAAAGCATATAAATCACTCATCATATCAAATATATCTTGGTAAGATATTTTATCACCAAATTTATATCTAAAGTTGTTTTCAAGTATAGTAAGTATTTCATCTATTGTTTTATATATTTGTTTGTCTTTCATACTTATTTGTCCTTTTTACTTGCAAAACGTTTATATTTATCAAGTTTTTCTTGTATTTTATTCAAATCAACTTCAACACCTACATTTACTTTTACTTGTGGTTGTACTTTTTCAACCATTTCATTTTGAGATTTTAACTTAAATAATGTACTTCTTTCTTTAACGTTTCCTAATTGCGACATAGTTACATTTTCATCACCTATTTGATCGTATATCTTTTCAGCAATAACTCTCATATTATAATCTTCACTATTTCTATAAGTTCTTAATGTATTTAAAGTAATTCCACATAATTTACAAAAAGAAGTTAAAGAACTAGGATAATACCCTATTTTATCATTTACTTCTGCAAGAATATCACAATAATAGTCAAATACCATACTTAACTTTTCAGCATTATATACTGGTTCTTGGCAACCTATTGGCACTATTGGTTTAAAAAAGTAATTATTTATTATTAAAGGATTTACTACTACCTTTTCTCCAATAGGTATTCCATCTTTATTCCATTTAACTGGTTTCTTATGTTCGTTGGCATATTTAATCATGTCTTGTACCAATTCTTCTTTTTTTTCTTTTATAGTATCAAGCATATTATCTACTTTACCTTCAACATAAAATTGTTCTAATTCTCTTAAATCATTTTGATTTTGTTTTTGTATTTCATAATTGTTATGTTTAGTTTTATTCACTTTATCACTCCTAAACTATAAAAAGATTATCATAATTTGCATTTTTAGTCAATTTATGCTAAAATTTAACTATAATTATGGTGATGTTATGAAAAATAGTTTATATGAAGAATTATATGACTTGCAAAAGAAAGAAGAAGATATAAAAATTAATTTAGATATACAATATTTTGATAGAAAAAGAAGAACTTTTTTATTTAATGAATTAGATAAAACTAAAAAAGAAATTGAAAAAATAAGATTTAAAATAAAGATGAAGGAGAAAATAAATAATGAAAAATCTAGGGAAGCAATTTGAACAAGCATTTAGGAAGTCTATTCCTATAAGTGATAAAATATATTATTATCGTTTGAAAGATACTGCAACTTCTTATTATGGTGGAAATGACAATTTAAGATTTTCACAAAACAATATTGCTGATTCTATTATGTTTTATAATGGTAATTTTTTATCATATCTGTTTATTTTAGAGTTTAAATCACATAAAGGAAAATCATTGCCTTTAAATTGTATTAGAGATAATCAGTTAAAAGAAATGACAGAAGCAAGTAAAAAAACAGGGGTAAGACCTATGTTAGTAGTATTCTTTAGTGATGCTGAAAAATGTTATGCACTAGATATTGAAGATGTTAATAATTTTATAAAGTCTTGTGATAGAAAGTCTATACCAATAGAATATTTTGAAAATAATGCCAAAGAAATTGTAACCTTTAAATTAAGAACAAATTATAGATATAATATAGAAAAATGGTTAGAAGAATATTAAAAAGAACTAAATAAATAGTTCTTTTATTTTTATATTGGAGGGCGTAATTAGATTTGAACTAACGATAAAGGTGTTGCAGACCTTTGCCTTACCACTTGGCTACACGCCCATTTTAGAGTGCTTTAAACACTCTATTTTATTTTCCAAGCACATCTCATAATTCTATTACTTGGATCAAATGTATCGTATATAATTCCATCAATAATAGCTGTTATGTGTCCGTTGGTTGTTACTGCATATTTCCCATAAGGATATTCATTTGCAAACTCTCCAATAGTTTTTGAATAATGACATTCTCTTGGGTATCTATCATCTAAATAATCTTCTATAAAAACAACACTATCCATCATTAAACTATCTTGATTTGCTAAATAACTCAATTCTTCGTAAACTTCATTCCAACTTCTATTTGTTAATAAAGACAATGCTCTCAAAGTACAATCGTCTATGTGTCTATTATGTGGGTTGTTATTATAGTATTTATACATACTACATCATACTTCTTTGTAATGTTTCTCTTAACATTTGCTTCTGTTGTTCGTTTTCAGCATCTTCAAATAAATATTTTACAAAATCTTCAAGAGATTTTACCATATAATGAAAACTTTTATCAGTTTCTTCTCCAGCACCATATCTACTACGAGATTCCATATATCTTCCATATTCATTATGTACTCTATCTAGCTGTTCTTCTCCACGATACTTGCTATCTACACCTCTGCGTCCATAATTTCCTCTACCATAGTTTTCTCCATAAGAATTTTCTCCATAATTTCCATAACTATCTCTACCATAAGAATCATAACCAGCTCTTCTTCCACCATAGTTTCCATAGTTATTTCCATAATAATTTCCGTAATTCATTGCTTCATCCTCCTTTGCCATGTGTTTAATTTTGCTTAATTTATATAGATTATCAACATTTTGTGGTGTTATATCATCATCTATAATTTCTTTAATTTTTTCTTCTACTTTTTTTATTACTTTTTCTTCCATATCTTTGTCCTCCTTTCTTAAAAGGTTTATAATTTGTTTGTTTTGCTCAATAATTTTTTCTAAATATTCACTATCTTGCTTTTGTAATTCATTCATTAAATCAGTATTTTTATAATCTTGCATTAATAAAACAAGGTTATATAACTGCAAAAATAGTGAAGTTATATCTATTGAGCTATACATAATTAATTATTAGTTCTTGAAAGATTAAATGTACCACTTACTATTATTGGTATTTGAGTTGTAATTGGTGTTGTAGGATCAGTTGGTGTTGGTACACTTGGAACAGCACCTATTGTTATAGATGAAGTTCCTCTAGGACAAATTCTTAATTTTCTATTAATTGAAACAGTTGCAACGTCATCAGCAGCAGCAAGAGTTACACTTCTAACAGTGTCAGGAAGTAAAATTCCATCTTCATATAAACCTACTGACACCACACCAGCAGTTGCAGAACTTATAGTACCTATAAAATTAGCATTATAATAACCATTGTACCCATTACCAAATATTTTAAATATTGGGTTGCCATCTTGATAATCTAACCAACCACCATTGCTACAATATGCACATCTTGTTCTTATATTTGTTGTATTAAATACTATTGGGCTTGAATTACTTGTTAATACTAATGGTTCATTTATTATTGTTTGTATCATAT
>CAMKNB010000007.1 GCA_946414095.1 uncultured Mycoplasmatota bacterium | reverse complement strand
TTGAACAAAATTTTCACTAGATCTTAAATCTGGATAATTTTCAGCTAGTGCATTAATTTTTGCAAATTCAGCATCCATTTTTTTATTTGTTTCATTCTTCTCTTGAATAGACATTCCTTTTCTCATTTCAATTGTTGAGAAAATAACATCTTTTTCATGTTTAGCAAATGCTTTTACTACGTCAATTGCTTTTGTTAAAACATCATATCTTTTTGTTAAAGCAACATCAATTCCAGAAGATGCTTCTTCTATTTTAACTGTAGCTCTTGCTATTTTATTAGATATACTAATAAATATAATCAATAATAAAACTAAAACAGCTATTAAAACATATGCAATTTCCATATTACACCTCCCTTCTAAATAAATCATTATCTAAGTTCAATTCATCTATAAACATGGTAATTTGCTTGATATCTTTTGATGTTTTTTCAAGTTCTTTTTGTTCATCAATCGGTTTAAAGAAATTGTTATACTCAAATGAGTCTTTTCCATCATTAACACCAACATGCAATTCATTGTTAACAAAACATAAAAGTAATCTTCCATTGTTATCTTCATCTAATTTAATCATTTTTTCCATTATATGTGGAGTTAAAATATAAAATGCTTCTAATTCATTTTGAGCATAAACTTTAAATCTTTTATTAAAGTCTTCTGATTCCATTTTAACTTTTTTAAATTTCTCTTCTTTTTTAAAAGAAAATTGTACTCTATTTGCTCCAAATCCTTTTTGGACAACTTGTATGTTTGCTTTAAAAGGTTTATTAAAGTCAAATATCATCCACCTACCTTTAAATATAGTGTAATAAGTAGTATGTCCTTCTGAGTCAGTACTTTCTTCTTGAATATGCACATCAGACTGTCTAAATAAAATTCCTTTATATTTTCCTTGAATATAATCATTAGAACTAAAAATATCGCCTGTATTCATCATCCCAGTATTACCTATTACACTTCTTGGAATACCTTGGTTTGGACTATAATACAAATCAGTAAAAATAGTTTCTAAAGATCTTTTAACAAAATATTGTTTATATGCTTCATTAAATTTAATTCTGTTTTTTCTGGGTATTAAAGCAATAAGTATTACTATAAGTATAATACCAAATACAATAAAGCCAATAGCTTCACCCTTAGTAATAACTAAAAGAGCTACCAATAAAATTGACATTACAATTATAATTGTAGTAATTTGTTTTTTAATAGTAATTCTTAAACTTTCTAAATATGAAAGAGATATTTCACTAGCAATATTTTGCTGTGATTTATTTTCAACTGTGTTTTGTAAATTATCATTCATAAAACCACTTCTCAACTCTCTACTTACTATGATATCAAAAATAGTAGTTTTTAACAACTTGACATTGTTTTTTTTACATAAAAAAAGTGTTAAAAAATAACACTCTAATTATTTATTACAATTTTCTTCAACAGCTACCGCTACTGAAACTGTAGCACCTACCATTGGATTATTACCCATTCCAATTAGTCCCATCATTTCTACATGTGCTGGTACTGATGAAGAACCTGCAAATTGTGCATCACTATGCATTCTTCCCATTGTATCAGTCATACCATAAGAAGCAGGGCCTGCAGCCATATTGTCTGGATGAAGTGTTCTACCTGTTCCACCACCAGATGCAACTGAAAAATATTTTTTACCTTTTTCAATGCATTCTTTCTTATATGTTCCTGCAACTGGATGTTGAAAACGTGTTGGATTTGTTGAATTTCCAGTAATAGAAACATCAACATCTTCAAGATGCATAATAGCAACGCCTTCTCTAACATCATTTGCTCCATAGCATCTAACTTTTCCCCTCTCGCCATCTGAATATTTAATTTCTTCAACAATTTTAATTTTTCCTGTAAAGAAATCAAAGTCAGTTTTAACATATGTAAATCCATTTACACGTGATATAATTTGAGCTGCATCTTTTCCAAGTCCATTTAATATAACTTTTAATGGATTTTTTCTAACTTTGTTAGCACTTTTAGCAATTCCAATAGCTCCTTCTGCTGCTGCAAAAGATTCATGTCCAGCTAAGAATGCAAAACATTTAGTATCTTCATTTAATAACATTGAAGCTAAATTTCCATGCCCAAGTCCAACTTTTCTATCATCAGCTACACTTCCTGGAATGCAAAATGCTTGTAATCCTTCTCCAATAGCTTTTGCTGCTTCACTAGCTTTTGTACGACCAGATTTAATTGCAATTGCAGCACCCAATGTATATGCCCAACAAGCGTTTTCAAAACAAATTGGTTGAATTCCTTTTACTATTTCATATGGATCAAAACCTGCATCTGTACATATTTTTCTTGCATCGTCAAAATCTTTAATACCATATTTTTCCATAACTGGTTTGATTTGATTAATTCTTCTTTCATAACTTTCAAATAATGCCATACAAACCTCCTACTCTGCTCTTGGATCAATTTTCTTGACCGCTTCATCGAATCTACCATATGTTCCACTTGCTTTTTCAATTGCTTCCATAGGTTCAATTCCTTTTTTAATGTTTTCCATCATTTTACCAAGATTTACATACTTATAACCACATATTTCATTATTTTTATCAAGCCCCATTTCTACAATATATCCTTCTGCTAAATCTAAATACCTTGGACCTTTTTTATTAGTAGCATAAATTGTTCCTACTTGACTTCTAGTTCCTTTTCCAAGATCTTCAAGTCCAGCTCCAATTGCAAGGCCACCTTCTGAAAATGCAGATTGACTCCTACCATATACTATTTGTAAGAATAGTTCTCTCATAGCAGTATTAATAGCATCACATACCAAATCAGTATTTAATGCTTCTAGTATAGTTTTACCAACTAATATTTCTCCTGCCATTGCTGCACTATGTGTCATACCAGAACATCCTATTGTTTCTACTAGTGCTTCTTCAATAATTCCTTCTTTAATATTTAGAGTTAATTTACATGCACCTTGTTGTGGAGCACACCATCCAACTCCATGTGTAAGTCCAGAAATATCTTTAATTTCTTTTGCTTGTACCCATTTACCTTCTTCAGGTATTGGAGCACAACCATGAGATACTTTATTAACTGGACACATATTTTCTACTTCTTTTGTGTATATCATATTTACCTCCTTCATATACAACTATTATCCACTAAAAATATTATAACAATTTAAGTAATAAAAAACTAGATAAATTATCTAGTCATTTTTATTTTCTAATAATAATATTTTACTCTTATCACTTTTTTCTTTAGCAAGATTTAATAATTCTATCAAATCATCACTATCACTATTTAAATCTTGTTTTAAAATGTTAACTATTGTTGATTTATAATATGGATCGAGATACTCAATTTGTTCAATACTTGCATTACCACTTATATATTCTTTTATAGCATCATTGCAAATCATAATACATAAAGATTCATTTATATCAGGTTGTATTTTTCTTAAATGATCAAATATTCTATTCTTTTTACCATTTAATAATCTAGAACAATTCCCTAAAGTAGCAAATATTACTCTTAATTGCTCTTCACTTATAAACTCCATTGCATCATATATTTCAATACATTCATCAGCAAAATCTTTATTCGCTCTTTTAGACAAAATAACAAATGAAAGTATTCCTAGTAATGCATTTAATAAAAATGTACTTAAAGTGGTCATAGAAATTAATAATTTTTTTAATTGATATCTTTTGAAAGCATACTCAAAATTAGATGCTTCTATTTTATTAATATAATTAATCGCATCCATAACATCGTTATATACATCTGTAAGATAATGTGCTCTTTCGTATAATGGAATTATTTTATAAATAGATTCATCACTTAAATCAATTATTTCTTTAAATAATTCAAATGATTCTTTATCAAGCATATCAACAACTCTAGATATATACTTTTCTTTCTTTTCTAAAGTATCATTGCCTTTAACATACTCTTCTATTTCCATTTTATTCTCCTCATGTACAAGTTACATATTTTATCATAAAAAAACACTCCTATCAAGGAGTTATTTTTTATATTTAAATAAACAAGAAGGCCTATGTCCACCAGTTTTAACATAATTATTAGTTGAAATAATTTTATCTTTAATTACTCTTCTAAAAGCAGAGTTAATTAATTTCTTTCCAAGTATTAATTCATAAACTTGTTTTAATTCTCCAATTGTAAATTCTTCAGGCATTAAATTAAATGCAATATCACTAGAATTAACTTTTTTTCTTAGATTAACAATTCCCCTAATTAATATATCTTCATGATCAAATCCCAGATTATTCGTTTCACTAATATATTCATATTCATTAGTAGTTTTATCTATTAATTTCTTTTTATATTTTAAATTTAATTCTTCTTCTCCACAAATTAATTTAATATTACATTTTTTATCATCTTCATTAAAATAAATGTCAAACCATGATGCATTTTCGCCAATACTATTTTTAAGTTTAGTTTTATCAATTAATGACATAAAAGCTATTGAAATAACTCTTCCTCTTGAATCTCTATTAACTTTAGAAAATGCACCAATTTGTTCAGTATAAACATCTGTCAAATTTGTTTCTTTTTTTAGTATTCTACTATTAGCTTCTTCAAGTGTTTCATCCATATTAACAAATCCTCCAGGAAGCACCCACTTATCTTTGTATACATCATTATTCATTTTTACAAGCAAAACACCAAAATACTTTTCAGGTAAACCTCTTACATTATTATTTTTTCTACTGTCTATATAGAATATTATTGTATCTGTAGTCACACCAAATTTAAACTCTTTCATAATTAATTCACCAAATATATTTTATCATATATTGAATTCATTCTCACTTTAATTTTTTTAAGTTTATTTATTAACATCTTTTTATTAGACAATAGATTTTTTATTAAACATATCGGACAAACATAATATATATCATAATTGATATTAATATTTAAATCGCTTTCTTCTACCAATAAAATAGAATCACAATTTTTACATCTTTCAACCATTTTTAACACCATTAGTTAAAATTGCTTTTTAAATATCTTGATAAAGCATTTTCCTTACTATTATTTTCAACCGAAATTCCACTTGGAACTAAATTATCAGGTATATCTGTTTCCCTTCCACAAACAGGACATATAATTGTGTAATATGTGTCATGACCACCTGCATAGTCATAGTGATGTGTATAATAAATATCTTCTTCTCTTACTTCCAATAAACTACCACATCCACCACCACCATTTCCATTTCCTGTGCAAGTAACCTTTAACTTCCATCCTTCTCCTCTTTTTAGTACTTTCATTTTTACTCCTCCTTTAATAAGTTTTACTCATTCTTCTTTCATATTCTTGTTCTTTTCCTTTTTTAAAACTTTCTGGTACATTATAATTTTTTGCTTTACATGCAGGACAAATATAATATGCCATTCCAGTGTACTTTCCAAGATAACTACTTTCACATTCAATATCAACAGGTTCTATTAGTAATAAAGATTTACAATTAGGACACATTATCTTTTCATTTTTCATTTCTATTATTTTCATTTTTCATTTCCTTTGTTAATTTAATTTGATCAAGTTTTTCGATATCAAATCCTATTGCATTATGATAATAATAACTAGATTTAATTCTTTTTCCTTCTCTTTCAAGTACAGCATTAAGTATTTCTTCTAACTGCTCATAATTAATTTTTACATACTTTTTATTAATTATTTCTTTTCCAAATACATTATTTCTTTCTAAATAAACATATCCAGCATTAAGACTATGATAACTATCAATATCATATGTACCTTTATGGTATTCAATTTTTAGTTTCAAGAAAAACCCTTCACTATTTCTTATAGTTTCATCTTCAAACAAATAATCCTTAACAATTGAAGCTATCTCATCTTCGCTTAACTTAACATACATCTCAAATCCCTCCCCACATAGTTACATTTTAATACAAAGTACTTTAATTGTCAATAACTTTTTATCATTTTGTTACAAAGTTATTGTAATTGACTATATTTACTAAAAATTATATAATTATTATGGTGAAATAATATGAAAAAATATTTTGAAGGATATATTGTTAATTCAAAAAGTATTGGTTATAAAAGATACTTATATGCATCTAATTTTTTTATACATGAAAACTTATCTCGAGAATTAGATACCACTATACCATTTAGTAATGAATTTTATGAAATTATGAACCATTATAAAGTCCCAGACTCAAAACGAGGTATATTTAGAAAAAAATTATTTAGAGCAATAGTTGATGGTACACAATTACTTGATGATGATATAGTAAATTTTTTAACTACTGTATATAGTAATGATTTTACACCAGAAAAAATTGAAAAAATTTGTTTTGAATTAATTGTTGATAAAAATGGTGAACTATATGGATATGAACCAATTAGTAAAAAATATTTCCCGCTTTCTTCAAATAATTTTAAAATTGAATATAAAGGTGACAGAAATGGCATATTAGTAGTATCCCCTCTTCATAATCTATCATTAACAGGTGATATTAATACTCTTGTAGATTATATTAATGCTATTACAGAAGAAGAATATAATGAATATTTAGAAAAATATAATCAAATGCGTGAAAGAAATAAAAAGAAATTGATAGAAAGACTATCAACTTTAGCGAATAAAAACAAATTCAATAGATTACCCGAAGAAAAAGTACAAGAAATAAGAGTTAGAGAAAAACAAAATGATGTTACTTTTGTTATGGAAAATATTGAATTTTTACTTAGTAAATTAAAAAACAAAAATAAGGAAATAGCAAAAAAATATGAAAAAGAATATGAAACTATATTAGAATCAGAAGATAAAAAATCTATGACTCTAACTCCTTTTTCATTAAATTCACTTAAAAGTTTAGAAGCAAAAATAGAATTTGAACTTAAATATAATAAAAATAGTAAAACAAATATATTTGACTATTTTAAAGAATTAAGACTTGAATATATTAATAATTTATTATCTGGTAATAAAAATAAAACAAATATAACATTAGATGATATAGATAATATAGTTGAATTGTTTCTTAAAATAAAAGATGATTATTCATTTAAAATGCAAAGAGAAGCAATTAGAAATGTATCATTTATTTATTTAATGGAAGTATTAGAAAATAAAGATTTTATTGATAGAGAAAGATTAGAAAACAGCTATTTTGCCGACTTTTTAAAATCAATAGTTTTAAGTATTAATGGTTTAGTTAATACAGGAATTTTTAAACCTAATATAAATTTAGAATTAAATCAAGATTTATCTGTTGAAACAGTTTTAAAAACAATTAATTCTTTAGAAAGAAATACAATCGAAAGAAAAGTACAAAAACAAACAGAGAAAAAAGAACAACAAGTTGAATCAGGTTTAGCAATTTAAAAAGAGTATCACTACTCTTTTTTTCTTAACAAAATGGTCTATCAATTTCAATATCATATATATATTTTTCTGGAATATCATTTATCAAATGTTTAATCAACTGTTTTTTGGTGTATTCTTTTTCATATGGTATTACACAATCAAATAACACTTTTGTTTGATATTTTCCTTCTATAATTCTAAAGTCGTGAATACTTATTTTCTTATCTAGTTTTTTTAGTGATATATCTATCATTTTCTTAATTTTATCTAATTTTTTATCACCGATTATTACTGGATCCATATGTATAGTTAAATCTATTCCTTCTTTTTTAAAGTCGTTTTCTATTTCATCGATTAAATCATGTGCTTTTATCATAGTTAGATTTGAATCAACTTCTATATGTACTATTACAAAGTCATTACCTACTCCATAATTATGAATCACTAAATCATGTATTCCAAGAACACAATCATAAGACATTATCTTACTTTTTATCTTGTTTACCTGATCTTTACTTGGTATTATTCCTATTATAGGCTCTAATACTTCCCTAATCATTTTATAACTGCTGTAAACTACAAACAATGATACCAGTAGTCCAACATATCCATCAATATTTACATTAAATATTTTCATAATAATCATTGATATTAGTATTGAGGTGGTTGTTAATATATCATTTCTTGTATCTACTGCATTAGCCTTTAATGTTTTTGATTTAATAGAATTAGCAAAATCAAAATATACTATCATTTGAATAATTTTTAAAATAATTGAGATAATTAAAATAACAAATGTTAATGTATTAATTTCAAGACTTTCCGGTTTTAATATTTTAGTTATTGATTCTTTAATAAAAATTATTCCTACAGCTAGCATAAAAATAGAAATAAACAAGCCAAAAACATATTCATATCTAGCATATCCATAAGGATGTTTATGATTTGGCTTTTTACTTGATAATTTAAAACCAATTATTGTTAGTATTGAGGTAACCATATCAGATAAACTATTAACTGCATCAACAATTATGCTAATACTATTAGAGAGTATACCAATTAATAATTTAATTATTCCAAGTATTGCATTAGTAATAATTCCAAAAACACCAGAAACTTTTCCGTAGTTATTTCTAACATTCTTATCATTAGTATTTTTATAGTTTTTTATGAATAGCTTTTTTATCATTTCTTTCTCCTATTTGATAATTATAACACTTACATTTATTATTTTATACAAAAATAAAGAAGTTATATTAACTTCTTTAAATAAATATTTCTTTTTCCCCTCTTAAATTCCTTTGTATTTAACAATTCAAATTCATCTTTTGTAAAAATTCCTAACCATTCTGGATGCTCCATATTAGCTTTTACATAGTTTGTAAATGACAAATAATCACTTAAATTAATTTCATTTTTCTCTATACATCTAAAATTATCTAATTTCATTTTACCTCCATTTTATTCCTAAGAAGAGAAATAATTCTCTTCTTAAGAACCTACGCTATTATAGTGTTTTAATCCTATTTTAAATGACAATAAGCAAGGTATTAAAAATATAAATACCATTAGTGGTGAAAACATATATAAGATGTTGTTTGTTTTTCCTAAAAAATATAAAAGTGGATAATAGTTTATAAATCCATATGGAATTATAAATGTAAAAACAAATACAATCCCTTTTCTATAAATAGATATTGGATATTGGGCTAAATTTTTTCCTCCATCTGTTAATAAATTCTTAACTTCTAAGCCTTGAACTGTTATAAAGCAATATGACGCAGTTAGTACAAATAATCCAAAAAATATAAGTATTGAAGCTATCATCATAAAAATTAATACTAATACTTTTAATGCATTCCATGATATATCTAATTTAACTAGTGCGATTACCATTATTATTAGCGCTTGCATAATCCTAAAAATTTTAACCAAATCTATTTCACTACATAGTGCTTGAAACAATATTCCTCTAGGTCTTACTAAATATCTATCTAATCTTCCACCTATAATTAAATCTTCAAATCTATCTATTCCTCTAAAAAAAGTTTCAGTAAACGCAAAACCAAATTGAATAATAGAAAAACATAGCAATACTTCATATACTGTAAATCCTCTAATATTATTAAATTTTTGAAATAATGCAATAATCATAAAGTAAAATGTAAAAAATATAAAGAATTGACTTATCGAATTAATTATAAATGAACTTTTATATTCAAGTTGACTCTTAATATTTAGTTTTACACTTTCAAAAAACATTTTAGCCACCTTGAATCACCGCTTTCTTTAAAGCTAGTTTAGATATTAAATGGCCAACAATAATTGCAACAATTAACCAAGATATACTTCCAATTAACAAACTTCTTCCTTCAATTACACTGATACTTCCAGAATAGACTCTATATGGAAAATCTCCAATAAATCTAAACGGTAAATATGAACTAATTCGAAGCAAGAAATTGGGGAAAAACGGAAGTGGAATTACGCCTCCCATAAACACTTCTGCTACTACACTATATGCACTAATAACTCCTCTTGAGTCAACTGTAAATAGTGTAATTATATGTATTATCATTGATAATGCTGAAACAAGTAAGCAAGATAAACATAATGAAATTATAAATAATAAAAAGTTTTCTAAAGATGCCGGAGCACCAAGCTTATATGGACTTGGAAGTAACAAACTAATTATAATTATTGGAGGGCATCTAAGTGCAGCAGCCACTAATCTTTCACTTATCATTTTAATATAAAATTTTAAATAAAAACTCTGTGGCCTTATTAATTCATAAGCAAGATTACCATTCTTAATCATATTTAATAAATCTTGGTCTTTTAAAAATGGATATATAACAGCAAAAAATGATTGTTGTAGCCAAAGATAAGTAATTAAACTTTGTAAATCCATAGGAGTATTAACATTTGTATTTGATTCATATAATGCCAAATATAACATTATATATGTTATTCCAAAAAACAATTGTGTTGAAACTCCTGCTAATGCAGCTGCCCTATATTGTAAATTAGTTATTACCCTAAGTTTAAAATAATTAAAGTAAGCTTTCATATTTCATAATCTTGGTATAGTTTTAATATTACATCATCTATTCCTTCATTATCAACATCCATATCACTAATTGAATATCTATCTGTTAAATAATTAATAAATTTAGATACTGTAATTATATTAGAATCAATAATAAAACTATATCCATTATCTGTTTTATCTTTACTTATAATTCCCTTAAGTCTAATATCTTTAATTTTTTCTTTAGTATTAATAGTAATTTTCTTATAGCTTCCATATTTTGTTTTTAGTTTTTCAAGTGAACCATCGTATAAAATTTGACCCTTACCTATTAATATTATTCTTTTAGCAAGTTTGTCAATATCCATCATATCATGAGTAGTTAAAATAACAGTTACTTTTCTTTCTTTATTAATTTTTAAAATAAAGTCTCTAACTATTTTTTTACTTTTTGCATCTAAACCTATTGTTGGTTCATCTAAGAATAATATTTTAGGATCATGTAATAAAGAGGCAGCTATTTCGCATCTCATACGTTCACCTAAACTAAGAGTTCTAACTGGTTTTTTTATAACCTCATGAATATCTAGAAGATTAACAAGTTCATTTTTATTTTTTAGATATTTTTCATCACTTAGCTTATAAATATCCTTCAGTAAATCAAATGTATCCTCCGCAGGTATATCCCAAGCTAATTGACTTCTTTGCCCGAAAACAACACCTATATTAGAAACATATTTACGTCTGTCAGCAAATGGATTCATTCCATTTACTTTTATGTTTCCAGCGGTTGGTAATAATATTCCACTTAGCATTTTGATTGTAGTACTCTTCCCAGCACCATTTGGACCAATATAACCAACAATTTCACCTTTTTCAATTTCGAATGATATGTTTTTGACTGCATCAACCAACACATATTCTCTTTTGAAAAATGACTTTAAAGCTGACTTAAGCCCACTATTTCTTTTAGTCACTTTAAAGGTTTTACTTATGCCATCAACAATGATGTACGACATTTTCACTCCTTTCTAACAAACAAAAAAACACATCAATTACATATGAATAATCAAATATAAAATAATGTGTCAATTTTCGGCTTGTTAAAGATAATTATATCAAAGCATTTTTTAATTGTAAATAGTATTTTTTATTTTGTATAAAAAATTGTATTGGCAACTGGTAATCTTTTAAACAAATTGTTTATAGATTTTTCAATTTCATTCATATTTTCTTCATTGTGGTTAGAAATTCTATTAAATTTAATATCATATGGTTTTATTGAAACAGTAAATTCATTATTATATTCTTCTGAATCTTCAATATAATTTAATATTAATTTAATTTCTAAACTATCTATTTTATTGATATATCCAGATTCCACATTAGAAACGTAATCTTCATAATTTTTACATTCAATATTATCTGAAAATAATCCTTTAATATTTATTTCATAATTAATATTGTATTCATTATTATCTTTGCTTATCATTTTCTTATAATTAATATATATTTGCTCAACATATTTTATTATTTCTCCAACACTGTTTGTAGTTGGCAAAACATTTGAGTAATCAAATTCATGTAAAATATTTTCTTCTTCATCATTTTCTACTTCAGTTATTGAAAATAATAAATCTAAATTAATATTTGAATTATTTGAATTTATTAGGCTATTATAATCTGAGTATTCAATGTCATTTTCAATTAGTGAATCTAATCTAATTAAATGATTTGATACTATAAACAAATAGCTATTTAGAGCAATATTATTTTTTTCAATTACTACTTGATATATTTTACTCTTAAGATTATGAGAACTTAATGTATATTTATTAACAAAATTAAATCCATTTTTTATAAATGATTCTATATTTGCTTCTACATTATTATCAAAACTACTTAATTTACATTTTCCCATATCAAACATAATCATTTTAGTTTTATTATCTTTACTTGATAAAGCAAATAATTCACTAGATTTATATTCAATATCTTTAAATTCAATATTTACAGGAATAGAAAAATCAAATTTTAAACTATCTCTTTCAAATCTAACTTGCAATATTTTATTATCAGGAACAAATGACGTAAGCCAAGTCAATGCACTTGTTTGTTCATGAACAACAATATCATTTATGCCTTTAATTACTCTGTTATTATTAGACATATTTTTTGATATTTCCTCAAATCTCAATAGTAAATCAAAATATAAGAGTATCTCGTCTTTGCTTCTCACTTTAGAATTATTTATTAGTTCATTATAATCAGTATTAAATAATACTTTATTTATTTTTTTAACATTACACTCTTTATCAACATTTGGTAAATCAAGAAATCCTAGAACCCATAAATAAACGCCAACATCTTCAAGCTGCCAACTAATATCTTCAAGTTCTCTTATATTATAATCATTTTTTATTATACTCAAAATTGTACTCTTTTCTTCTAGCGTAAGAATATCCTTAATATTAAATTTTTCATCTAATTTTATATAAGCCGCATTAATAAGATCACTTGCATTATCTAGAGCATATGTAGCACTCATAGATAAAACATAGCAAGTAAGCATTTTATTTACTATTTCTTCTTTACTTTTAATATTAGTATTTTCTTCAGTAGGAATAGTTATTTTGCAATCAAAAAAAGGTATATTTCTATTTTTTAATAGTTCTATATTTCTATTAACTCTCTTTGTATCACTTGGAGATAAATGTACATTTCCATTTGAAACACTTTCTGATATAATGCTTATTTCCCTTTTTAACATAACTTTCCTCTTCCTATTCTAAATGTATTATACCATATTTATTTAAAAAGTAATAGTACTATTAATATTTTAATAAAATAATACTTTTCATACAATTATACAATAAAAATGTAAATTTTATACGTAAACTTGACACATAATGTTTACGTTTTGTATTGTTAACTTGATGTACATATAGTATAATAAAATCAAGATAAGATAGGAGGCGAATGTGATATGAAAATTAAAAGAAAAATAATATTTTTCATAGCTTTAATGTCCCTATTTTATTGTATTACTTTTATGCAAGATACATATGCTAAATATGTAAGTAGCGCTACTGCTAATACAGATTTAACAATTGCAAGATGGAATATTCTTGTAAATAGTCAAGATATAATAGAAAATTCTAATTTCTCACAAACTATTGTCCCAACATTCGAAGGAACAACTAATATAAGAAGTGGCGTAATTGCTCCTACTGCTGAAGGTTATTTTGACATCACATTAAATGGACAAAATACTGATGTATCTTTCTCATATACGATTTCTCTTGATAAAAGTGATGATAACACAGTATCTGATTTAGTAATTTATAAATATACAATTGATGGAGTTGATTATACATATGATAGCTCAATAACTGGCAATATATTATTAAATGATGAAGTTAAAACTAAAACAATAAGATTTCATGTTAGATGGAATGATAATGCTTCAACTCAAACAATGAATAATGCTGACGATACAGAAGCTGCAAATAGTGGTGTTGCTGCATTAGATGTTAATGTTAATGTAATTCAAATTCAATAAAAAACTAACTAATAAATGAATAAGTTAGTTTTTTTATGCATTATAAAAGCTAGTTTAAGAACTAGCTTGTGTAATATAAATTTTTACTTTTAAACTTATACATGACTCAGTTGGATGTGCTTGCTTAAACTCGTATGCACGTGTTCCCCAAAGGGTATCAGCATCATCATCTCCAGACTCATATGGCCAACTTATACTAACAGTATAAGTTGCTACTCCATTTTCAGCTTGAATTGTACTACTCGACAGATCAAAACTTATCGTAAATGGATAATCATTTTCTAATTGTTGTTGTAGTGCTGCACTTGTTAAATCACCGGATTGAACTGCTTGGCCAGCATCTGTTCTTCCTTCTTGCGTAACATAAGTAGTTCCCATAATTGTAGCTTCTAATATTGAAAAACTAACATTTGCAGAAACTTCACTATAATTATGGGCATTAATTGGTTTTTCAAAAGTTACCATTCCAGGATAAACATTATCTGCTACAACGTCCACAACTTCTGTTACAGGAGTAGTTCCATCATCAAAATCTATTTTCCATGCTCTTACATGAACATCTACACTATTACTTACATTATTAATATATATAAACCATGCATAACTATTTCCAGCAAGTAATATTATTAAAATAAGAATATGACTTATTTTAATCTTCTTTAATATTAATAAACATAAGCTTTTCTTTTTTTTCTTAGTCTCCTCTATCACCATCACCCTCTTCTTCATCTTCTTCGGTGTGGAACATAGTAGACATAACTTCTATAGAAATAATCATAGCAACTATTATAAATATAATGAAATAAGCTAATTGATTATTCATTAATTTTGCAAGCATACTTAATAGTACGAATTTATAAACAACTTTACCATATACTTGACTATAACTTATTTCAGGATCTTTAACTAAATTTGCATTACCTTTAGTAGTAAAAAATACTTCATTATCTCTTTCATCTTTTTCTACTACTTTATGCGTTATTATTAAACCCTTCAAAGAATCTTTTTCTCCCAAATAAGTAATATTATCACCAACATTAATCTCATTGGCTGGAACACTCTTTGATATTAATATATCTCCTATGTCATACTCACCCTTCATAGATTCAGAAACAATCATAAACATTCTAAATCCACCAATAGATATATTATTGTTTGAAACCTTCTGTACTATAATAACAATTAGTATAAGTACCAAAACTATATATAGTATCCACTTAATTATTCTAAATATTATATTATTTTCAATTTTTTCTTTTAACTTTTTTAATTTCTTCATAATGTCACCTAAAACTAAATTCTGTAATTCTTTCTGTAAATGCTTGAAGTCTTTCATTGAACTTACGCTCTAGTTCAGCAAGAGAGGCTTCTTTCTTATTCTTAATAATTGCAATCTTATCTCCAATTACCTCACTAATTTTTTCAAGTGGTAAATCGGCATTCAATTCTACAATCTTATCTATCATTTTATTAGTTAAATCTTCTACTAATTCTGCTTTAGAATCATCATCAATTTCAGAATAATCTTGATTAACTGTATTTATTGCTAAATAATCAAGTAAAAATGTATCATCTAACATTTGCTTAATATTTAAGTCTTCCTCTAATGTTTTTTTATCTTTAACCATTTTATTGTCATCAGCTATATAAGACTGTAAAAAATCCCATAATTTCATAGCATATTGAAAGTTAGTATTCTTAAGTATTAAGTTTGTTTTTTTAATTGGTGGTATTACTTTGGCAACATGTTCTTTAGCAAGAGATACATATACAGGTGTATTAGTTAAATCAGAAATTCTAAGTTTTAGTTTTTCCATTCTTTGGGTAACACTCATTCCATTTCTAACACCATCTTCTTTTGAAAAGTCAACATTTGCAGTAATCACCATATTAATATTAACTTTTTGAGCTCCTAATTTAGTAACAGCTTGATATTCACATTTTTTATCATCTTTTAAAAATGATGATCCAATGTACTGTTTTTCCTTTATTTCAATAAAAGTTCTCATATTATTTATTAAGGTATAAATAAATCTATTTTCATATGTATTATAACTTTCATCTTTATTAATATTTAACACTTTAGATGGTTTAACATCTCCATTTTCATCGATTTCTTGAATAAAACTTGTATGTTTTGCTAAATGTTTAATACTATCAACGGTTATTCTTTTGGCCTGTTCAACTTTAACAATTTCTTCTTCATTTATAATGAATCGATTAGGATTTCTAAGAATATTATCTAGATACATTATAGTATCTTCCATCATATCTAACCATGCAAAATCAGCTTCTACTTTTTGATAATTAGTAGTAAGTGTATATTTTGATTTTAATGATGAATTAAATTTAGTAATTTGTTTTTTACGTGTATTATTATATAATTCAAAAATCTTTAATTGATCTTGCATACTAGCTCCCTTTCTATTCTTATGATATCTTCTTCAATCTAAGTACGTATTCTATACATTCTTTCATTTTATTTTCCCCAAATGTTTTATTTAGGAAATCTACAAATCCATCTATTTCATCTCTAATAAATGAGATATTTAATTGTTCAAATTTACGAAGTATTTTCTTTGCAATAAAGTAATCTACTCCATCGACTTCATCTCCACCACATGCGATATAAACTGGAACAAATTTTTTCATGTGAGCAACAATTCTGTTACCAAAAGCAATTCTGAAATGTTGTATTACATAATCATCCATTTCTTCAATCTTAGCAAGCACTTCTTCACTCATAGGATTATTTGCTATTGCTTCTTGGAATAAGTTATTAACATAAGAGTAATTAATATCTTGTGCTTGAACAGACGTTGGTTCAAAAACTTGTCCTTTATCATTAATATCTATTGGCATAGCACGGTCGTAAACTTTATCTGTTACCATAAATGTTGAGTCATCATTATTGATTGTACCAATATACCAACAGTTAGGTGGAATTATTAATTTACCATTTTTTAAATGCTTTGGATCGCTTGGCCAACCAGATGAAACAACTTCAACTATCCATTCGTCTTGGTTAGGCATTTCTAGAATAGATAACATCTCTGCAAAATAATATTCGACACGAGATATATTCATTTCATCTAGGATTACTGTATGAATATCATCAGTATATCCTGCTTCATATAGTTCTTTTAAAATATCAGTTTCATTAAATTTCTTTGTAAATTCGTTAAAATATCCAAATAACTCTGATCTATCACGCCATGATGGTTGAACAGATGCTACACATGAGTCGTGCTTTAAAAATTTTCCCCAAGCATAAGCAAGAGAAGTTTTACCTGTACCAGAGATACCTTGTAGAATTACAAGTTTTGTACTAGCAAGTGCTGCAATAAATAATCTAATCATTTCAGTCTTATAATAAAGTCTTAACTGACTAGCAGCAAAGTTTCTAAACATTTCAACCAAATCAGATAAACTAAAATTATTGCCGTAATCTAGTTTCTTATAATCTGCATATTTTAAATCAACATCATGCAATTTAGCAAATCTAATTGCAGTGTTAGTGTCAAGTTCTTCTTCAGGACTTCCATCAGCATTAGTAACACCTTCAACAACAGCTGATTCATCAGGTCTTAGTCCAAGTTGTGACACTTTCATAGCAAGAATGTCTTCTTTTTCTTTTAATAGAGTTGCTACTCTACCATTTAATTCAGATATTTCTTCTAGCATTGATTCTTGTTCTACAATTGTTTTTCTAAATCTAACATATTTTCTAACAATAAATAATACTAAGAATACGATTAATGCTATAAATGCTAACATAAAAAATACAGATACACCAAAAAGCACCCATTCTCCTACATTAAATTCTCCTTTATATGATTTTGCAAGTGCTATATATGCCTTAAAATTAAATATTTGTTTGAATCCTTCTATAAATCCTTTAAAAATAGTAATAAAACCAGAAAAAAATTGGCTTAATACTTCATAAAAATATTTTAAGAACGTATTCATGGTACACCTCACTCTACTAAAATATTAGTATTAACATCTTCCTTATTATTAATAATAATATCATAATACTTATACTTTTTATTTACAATAACATATGAGAATAAAAATAAATCATCAAAATCAACATCATAAGTTTTATCTAATTCTAAACATATACTATAATCTTGATTAATTAGACTTTTAATTTCATTTTTATTTTTTTTATAATCTTTATACATAAACTTTAAACATATCTTTGTTCTTAACATATCATCATCTAATGCCTTTAAAAATCTAATAATCTTTTTAGGCTTATCTAATAATGAAACTGGAAAATCTACTATATATGTTTTACTAAAATCTAAAGAAATAACTTCTGACAATATTTTAGCTGAACATAATAGAATTGTTAAATATGTTCTATTTTCAAAAACAACATCAGAATTATAAGCTTTTTCAACTGCATAATCACTATATAATTTTGATATATTACAATTTTGGCCCAAATCAATATGATATATATTATTTGTATATTTTCTTCCTTTCAAATAGAACTCTTCCGCAGAAAACAGCTTAAAAAATGATACTTTTTTATTTATATATTCTCTTATAATACTATTAAGTTCTTTTTTAGTTGCATCTGAATATTCTAAAGTAATATTTTTATCAGAAAATAAAGTTTTTAATAATAGATTTAAATCTGAATAATGAATACAACCATCAATAAATAAAACATAACTAAATAATGCAAATATATTTTTGATTTTATCTTCTTTACCTTCATTTTCTTCTAATAATTCTTTTGCTATATTATTAAGTTCTTTATTAAGCCTATCTGTAAAATTATTTTCTTTTACAACAGATTCGTTATAATATCTTACATCAATATATTTATCTATAAATGGTTTTACTAATCCTTTTTCATATTTGGTAGATAATAATAGTTTATAGTAATTAATTAAAAAATTTTCAACGAATTTAACATATTCACTAAATATACAATCCATACCTCTCCTCCTATGAAGCACTAAACGTAACAATAGATGTATTATTTGTTATAGGATAAGTATAATTGTTAGAAACATTTCTCTTATAGAACCTTATCTCTTCACTAGTTAAAACATCTATGTTAAACGTAATAGAACTAATATATGCAACCCCATTATATGTAGTAGTTTGATAAGTAGCACGCTTTAATATATCACTTGTTGTATCCATAACAACCTGTGATGGATTAAAAGTCAAAGTTATTATTGCTGATGCACATTTTGATTTATTTTCACTACTTAATTGTAAGTATTCTTCTGTTGTAAGAGTATCATTTACTGAATATGTGTGAGATTGCCCATTGACAGTTGCAGTAAATCCACTTGTAACTTTATATGTGTCTAATGCATTAGTTATAGAGAATATAAAGTATGGTGAACCTACACTATCAGTAATGGCATAATCTATACCTCTCCTACCAACAGTAATTACAAACGTTGCGCTCAAAGTTTTTACATAAGGACTGCTTGATACAGCTTCCACAGTTACACTAACTGACTCATTATCATTAAAAACTCTAAGTGGGACAACTGTTAAAGATAAACTATCTGTTTTTTCTGCTTTATATATTACTCCACTATTATAATCTAAGTTACATCTAATACTTGAAGGATCAGATGGTGTTGCAGTTAAAGTATAAGTAATATCAGAAGCACTAGTTAACAAATTGTTTTTATGATTGTTAAGTTCAAATTGAATATCGATGTTACTAGCACCACCCCAGTTATTAATACCATAGGTAATTCCTCCATCGACCAATTTGTCGCTATTAAAGAAGAAATTATTTGCTTCCATAATATAATTTCTAATACTTTTAATTACATACCTACTAAATGTTACACCAAGAGGCATTAATAGTAGTATAGCAGCTATAATTATGATTAGCTTTCTTCTCTTCATCGCTATTCTCCAATCATAAAAATTATAGCATAATAAAAAAGATTATGCAACTTGATGAGCATCAATAATTACAGAGAATAATTCAACTCCACCTTGATACAAATCAGGATAATCTTTATAACTTTCTGGAAATATTACTTTTAAAGTATATTCATCAATTTCATTTCTATTATGACTAAAACTATATGTATCATCATTACTAAATACTTTATAGAAAACATCATATTCATCTTGCCTTACATCTGTACTTTCAATTATATTTGTATAACCAGTATCAAATGTTTCATTTCTCACTATTTCATAAGTTAATGGTAAATTTGTTGTAGTTTCAAATTTTATTTGATATTCAAGATCTACATTAGCTCTATGATTATCATCATCATAATTTTTAACATAAAATGTATAATAAGTTGGCTGTAAACTAGGAGTAAGTCCACTTAAAGAAATAGTATTTTCATATGTTCCCTGATCAACTACGAAAAAAGCAACATTAGCTTCTGCACTAACGTTAGCTTGAGATTCATATCTCGCACTTGTATTATTAGCAATATTTGTAATAATTACTAGTGCAACAAAGATAAATGTTAATTTCATAACACTCATTAATCTCTTTTTATCAAAAGTTTTAAATAAACTTTCTTTCATTTTACTCCCCATTCATTTTACTATCTATTTGCTTTTGTAATTCATTTAAATCTAACCTTATAGTATAATTTAAAAACTCTTTTTCTTTTTTATCAAATTTAACTTCTTCTCCATTTTTAACAGCATCGGTTTTTTTGCATAATTCTACTATTTCTAAATCCGTAAGTTTTTGATCTTCAGAAACTTCATTAACTTGTTTTAAAGAAATATCTTTTATTTTCTCTACCATCTTAATGTTTTGTTTATTTTTAATGCCTTTATATGAAAAAGCAAAATCAAATAGTATTAAGGTAACAAATATCATTATTATTATTTTAGGTGTAGTAAATACTTTTTGCCAAACGCCTAAGTTAGAATATATATGTATTACTTTTCCTACTATATCATTTTTTGTAATAGCAACATCTTTAGCATTATTGGCATCCCCTTTAGTAACAATAGAGTCACCAATTTTATTAATGATTCTATGTGTTATATAAGCATTATCACTCTTAAATGTAACTATATCTTCAACATCGTACTCACTCTGAGATTTAACTAGTATTACATCATTTTGTTTTATAACTGGTTCCATACTTCCAGTAGCTACACTAAAAACAGAGTATCCAAATACTTCAAAATAATCTTTATCACTAAACATAGTCTTAACTCTAGCAAAAATGATTATTAAAAGTACCAATAATACAAGTGTTGTTAAAATATCAATTATTACTTTTAATACTTTTTTAAGCCCTTTCACACTAAACCATCCTCTTTTATTCCCCTACATATGGTACCAAAGTTTCACCTAAATATTGCTCAGCATGAACACTAATTGGTACTGTTAATTTACTTCCATATTCTGTTCCAAGTGCTGTATCATCTTCATCATAATCTTCTATATCATTCCATGTAACATGAACTCTAATAGTTACTAATGTACCTGATTCTATTGAACTTAAATCAATTATACCAGAATAAGTACTTTCATCAGTGAGAACAGTATCATTACTTCCAAGTTCTTCAACACTCATTGAAATATTATCTGAGTAACTCATTGAATCAAAATTAAATGTAATATCATATCTAACTGCAACATCGCAATCAGTTGCATCAAAAACTAAATCAAAGTATGCACTACTTCCAGGCGCAATGTAACCACTTTCAACAGTGGAAACAGTATCATAGACAAAATTATTAATTACAATATCTTCTGTTTGTCCACTACTTATTAGATTATTATTAATTTTGATAATCCACTTACCTATATCATTATTAGCTTCTCCAGTGGCATTACTTTCAAATAAAGCTAATGTTTTTGAGAAAATAGTATATGTAATTAATATTAGTATTATAACAATTAACCAAAGAATAATTCTAAGCTTATTGTTCTTCATTTTTTTCTCTTTTTGCTTCTTCAACAATTGAATATATTTCATATACAATTGCAAAGATTGTTGGGAATATTACTAAGAACATAAATCCCCATCTACTTTCAAATATAGATAATACTAATCCCCAATGATGATAAACAATACTTCCATTAGCATGTCCTATCATCTTTGAATATGGTACAACTACGCTTTCTCCAAAATAATATGAATCTTCAGCATATTCTGCTTCATTTTTATCAGTTATTTCACCATAATTAATAAAAACATAATCAGATGGATTAGATATATAAAAGAATACTTTATCCCCTACATTATATTTGTTTTCTGATACTTTTTTAGTAATAACCAAATCATTTTCTTTAAAATCTGGTTCTAATCTATCACTATCAACAATTATAATTGAATAGTTACCTATTTCACTAACACTATAATCATTATATGATATTAAACATATCGTAGCTATTATTGCTGCTAGAACCCATACAGATATTAGTATATCTTTAAAAATATTTACTATCTTTTTCATTAAAACCTCACTCTACTATCATTTTAATTATAATATTTTAATAATTATTAGTCAATTATTACATCATTTCTTAAGCTCACTTGGAACTTCTAATAGAAATTTAATATCTTTTAAATTAATCATAAGTGTATAAACATCAAAATAGATTAACAATTTATCAACACTTTCTAAAATTTGATCAACTTGATTATTCCTTATTTTTTCTTCATCGACTATTATACTATTCATTATGTATTTTTCACTAATAACCTTAGGTACATCTTTTTCCTCACCTATAGGCATACTTTTTAATATTTCAGGTTTACTCCTATATATAAATTCTTTTAATTCACCTAATTTTTCATTAATATTTTCTAATGTCAATTCTTCATTATCACTTTTTAATAATTGAACAAAATATAAGAAATTATAACTAGTAAAAACTAATATATCATAATAATTTGTATCATTAGTTACATATTTGCTTATTGTTTCTTTAATTTTTAAATCATCTAGTTCTTGATAATCATTAACTAATTCACTAATAACTTTATTTCTTTCAGCTTTTGCATCAGCTAACTTAACTTTATTAAGTTTAAATAATCCTGTCTTATTAATCTTTTTATTAATAGCAAATAAGTTCTTTTCTTTCTTTGATATTTCCTTTAATTTATTTGAAAACAAATCTTTATATTCTTCTTTATGAGCAAATAATTCTTTGAAACTATTAAAAATATATTCATACTTAACATAACCTTTATATTCATTTAATGATGCTTTTAATTTAAGCAAGTTCTCATAGTTTCTGTTTGATGATGGATCAAGAAGTAAGCTAGATATTAAATCTTGAACCCTACTTTCAATAATAAAATCATCAACATCTAATGTTTTGTCCATAAATAAATCATATATATATTTTACACTTTTATGTTTTATCAATTCATTATTATAAACTAGAGCTCTATGAGATGTTATAAATTTATCAAAGTCAAATGCTGAATATTTAGCATTAAAGAACTCTATCAATTTATTTACATGTTTATAATATAAATATTTAATATTTAGTTCTATTTGGATTATTAAATCAGAATTTTTCCAGTAAATTTCATTAAAAACATCTTGAATATTATCACTATTATTAAATAAAGCCTTCATATATGTATTTACTGCTTCAGAATGCTTAAAATCATTAGGAGTTAAGATAATACCTGCTGCTTTAAATGAATTTATTATTTCACTAATAATGTTATTTACTTCTGCTAAATTATTATCATTAGAATTATTTAATTTATAAAATAAATAATCCAAATTCATCTTTTCACTACAAAATGCTCTACTATCTGTTAATTTTAATGTATTATAATCAACTTCTACATTATTTAATTGATATGTTAAATTTTTAAACTTACTTAATACTTCACCATATCTAGATTTAATAATGCTTTCAGCTTCTTCAAGCATAGGTTTATATTTACCTATGCATTCATCTAAATAATCATTAAACTTTTTTCTGTTCTTTTGATTATTAGTAGGAAGGATGTCCAAATTAGCATTAACCTTTTCTATTTCAGAATTTAATTTTTCAATCATTATTTTCTTCCTCTTTTCTGCTTTCTAAAGACTTAACAAATTTCTTAAGAATATCATATATTTCTAATAAATCTTTATTACTTAATCCTATCATTTTATCATCCCTCCTATTTAATAATTATATATTTTTCTACGCTTCCTATTGGAGCCATATCATCATAAAGTATAAATTCCATTTTATATGTTCCAGTTACTAAATTTTCATTTAATGTAAATGTATATTCATTATGTTCAACTGGATTTGTTACAATTCTATATTCTTTTGCATTTGGACTAGGTAAGAATGCATTATCAAAATAATCTTGAGCATCTACTAAAATATAATTAGTATCATCAATATTTTCATAACTTCTTCTATACATTTTAAATCTTATATTTGGATTTGTAAGTCCAGAGTTGTAATCAATGTTGTATACAATTGTATTTTGATTGTTTGCATTATTACCAGTTAATGAATCAATAATCATTTCCTCAGCTGAAGTATTAACATCAAGTCCATATATTTCATTAACAATTTCTATTGCAAAATCTTTTGTATCACTAGATTCTAAACCATAATATATTCCATCAGGAGAACCAAATGATTCAAATCTTAAAGTATAGTTACCAGATGCAATAGTAGATGTACCAGTATTAATAATTACCCATTTTTCTGCACTATCCACTTTGTCTGCAATCTTAATTCTTGTTGTTCCATCTATACTAGGGTCATATCTAACACCATCAATTGTATAATATAAACCTAACAATGTAGTACCTGTAACAACTTCACCTTCTGAATTAATAAGAGATATTTTAATACCCAATTTTGAATCAAAATAGTGTGTATCATATATAACAGTAGAACCAACCATTTCTTGAGTATAATCTATTGTCAAGTCTGCAATTACTGATTCACCATTATATATTTTGTTACTACTTAATGTACCATCCATATCTATTATAGCATCTTTATTAGCATAAATGTTATATGTTAATACCGAATATTGATTTCCAAGTACTCCATATATTGTTTCTTCATTTGTATCTCTTATACCAAATAACAATTGATTTCCAATTGAGTCAGCTGTTATATTTGTATCTCCAAAATCAATTATAAATATAAATTCTTCATTACAATATTCAGCAGTGCTATTATAATATGCTGTATTTTTAACCACATCATCATAATATACCCCACTATTTTCAGCACCCATTACTTCAAACATCGATATATTATATGATGCTTCATTATCACTTTGCATTTGCGCAGTTGCTGTATTAACATCATTTTGATTAATTACATGATAATAGTATTCTGGGTTATCTGCACTATAATCAATCATAGTTATCTTTGTATTTAATGGAAATACATAATTAGAGAAAAGTGCTCTATGATAACCTGTTCTATAAATGCTTTCACCACTATTGAATAATGAGTAATATACACTGATTGATGAAGAAGATGTTATATTTGTTGCAGTTGATGCAAATAATTCATATTTACGTCCTGCTGTCATTGCTCCTTCATAATTAACTGTACTAATCAACGCTTTACTTAAATTTACTGTTATAATTAATCTCTTTGTTTCTTTTGTTAAAGCATCTATTTGTCTAATTGATGTTAATTGTATCCTTACTTTACCTAAATTACCAGTTGAACTTATATTTTTAGAATGGTGTAAATTGAATAACAATGTTGGTGATGATGCATTATTACCACCTACATAACTCTCAGTACCAACTACAGCATCTTCTGGATTAGCAACATGAGTTAAGAAAGTAGTATTACCATTAACTAACCAACCAATATTACTAGTTTCCATTGTAAGTCCCATAATTGTATCAGCTTCAGTTTCTGTATCAGCAATTTTTTTAATACTTGTTTTTGGAACTAAATGAACACTACTATCAAGTTCACTATAATCAAATCCTAATATTTCAAATGTTGTATTTGGATGTGTAAAGTCAATTAAAGATAATTCAGCTGTACCTAATGTTGAATATTTTGATGCTGATAAGTCTATTTCATATTCAATTACTCCTTCACCAATTGTCCACATATATAATGGTCCAGTTGGAGGTGTTGGAGTAATATAGTCTATTTTGTTTTTGCCGGTTTCTTCAACTATATAGTTAGTATAGAAACCATCAACTTCAATGTCATGATTTGGTTTATGAAGACCAAGCACATATGAACTAACATTATCAAAAACATCTCCCCAATTAAGAGTAGCATCATATGCATAATCATTATAAATTCCTACATTTATATCTCCATTAGAATTATATTTATACATTCCAAAGAATGTCATTCCATTTACTTCACCATAATCAGTTATACTTTGGTCTTTGGCAATATTTAACTTTTTATCAATGAACATATAAACTCTATTATCAACATTTTTAGTAACAGTCTTAGTATTTTCATTAATTGATACTTGAGCTTTTGCTCCAGTTGAAGTAAGACTATTAAACTCTTCTAATAAGTTAGCTCCTGTTTCTAGGAATAATGTTGAATTATTAGTTAAATCTAATTTATTTATTCTTGATAAAGTAAATAATACATCAGAATATTCATTTTCTCTATCGGTTGCCCCCTCTAATACAATTGCAGAATTGTCTAGTTTTAAATAATCAGTTCTTTGAATTGATACATTTCTCTTTGGAGCAGTAAATGTACCATAATTCTTTATTGTAACTTCACTTACACCAGTTGTTGTAGATGCATTACCACTACCAAATATAGATCCTAATATTTCAAATGTTGTATAATTAGCTCCATTAATATTAACATCTATTCCATTAGTAACACTTACAAATGTCCAGTCGTATTCATCAGATCCAGAAGCATTTGCTTCACCTCCACCGAATACAGTTCCTTTTATTGAAACATTACCTCTTGTTACCGTTTCATTTACTGCTACTTCAGCTCCAATATTAACATCTGTTCGCCCATATACTTTAGAAGTATTAGCTCCTCCGTATACATTTCCATAAACTGTTGCTCCAGCTATCTTAACACTTGCTAAAGAATTGTTTACAAGTTCTGAACCAGTTATTGCAGCATTTCCTCCTCCAAATACTGAACATTGACTAAGTACTGTACAAGAAGGAGTACCAATAATACTAGTTCCACCAACTGTTATGCTCGTATTTCCACTAACTGTTGCTGTTGCACCATTTCCTCCAGCATAAGCACTACCGTTTACATTTGTATTATTTATAATTACATCTGTATTGCCGCCAACTGTTCCTTCATTTCCTCCTCCATATATAGAAGATGATATTGTTGAACCTTTTACTGTAGCAATTGAATTACCTGTCACAGTTGCAGCTGCACCATTTCCTGCAGCAAATACATTACCACTTACTGTTGTATCATTTATAGTTACTGTTGTGTTTCCACCAACTGTTCCTTCATTTCCTCCACCATATAATGAAGATGATATTGTTGAACCATCTACTGTAATAGTTGAATTACCGGTAACAGCTGCTGTTGCACCATTTCCTGCAGCAAATACATTACCACTTACTGTTGTATCATTAATAGTTACTGTTGTATTGCCACCAACTGTTCCTTGATTTCCTCCACCATATACATTATTAGATACAGTAGAATTATTTACAGATAAAACAACACTTCCAGTAACATTAGCAGCATTTCCTCCACCATATATTGAGCCGGCTGTAGCATTTGTTACTTCCACATTTGTAGATCCTACATGTGCTTGATTTCCTCCACCATACACATTATCTACGCTTCCACCAAGAATATCAACATCAGTGATACTTGTAGTACCACCAGCATTGTTACCACCATAAAGGTTTGTAACTGTTCCTTTATTCATTTCTATTGTTGACTTAGTAACATCACCTAATTGGTTAGATCCTCCATATACATTTGTTATATTTATATTTCCACTTGTATTATCACCAAGTGTTATATTTGTATTTGTTGCCCCAGCTTGGTTTCCTCCGCCAAATAATGATGGTAAGGTTCCAGACATATTTGTTATTAAAACATTTGTATCTCCAGCTATTGCTCCTTCATTTCCTCCACCGTATAGTGCAGTTGTAACACTTCCTCCATTTACTGTTATGTTTGTGTCTCCACTCATTGCTGCTTGGTTTCCTCCACCAAACATTGTTGAGATTGTTCCACCAGTTTGTGTTACATTTGAAGTTCCAGATATAGCTTGATTTCCTCCACCATATAGTGTCGTTACAGTTCCATTATTTACTGTTATATTTGTTGTTGAAGTCTGACCACCAGCATTGTTACCACCATAAAGGTTTGTAACTGTTCCTTTATTCATTTCTATTGTTGACTTAGTAACATCACCTAATTGGTTAGATCCTCCATATACATTTGTTATATTTATATTTCCACTTGTATTATCACCAAGTGTTATATTTGTATTTGTTGCCCCAGCTTGGTTTCCTCCGCCAAATAATGATGGTAAGGTTCCAGACATATTTGTTATTAAAACATTTGTATCTCCAGCTATTGCTCCTTCATTTCCTCCACCGTATAGTGCAGTTGTAACACTTCCTCCATTTACTGTTATGTTTGTGTCTCCACTCATTGCTGCTTGGTTTCCTCCACCAAACATTGTTGAGATTGTTCCACCAGTTTGTGTTACATTTGAAGTTCCAGATATAGCTTGATTTCCTCCACCATATAGTGTCGTTACAGTTCCATTATTTACTGTTATATTTGTTGTTGAAGTCTGACCACCAGCATTGTTACCACCATAAAGGTTTGTAACTGTTCCTTTATTCATAACAATTGTTGAACTATCTACATTACCTAATTGGTTAGATCCTCCATATACACTTGTTATATTTATATTATTTGGTGAAGATTTACTATTTAGTGTAATATTTGTACTTGTAGCCCCAGCTTGGTTTCCTCCACCATAAACAGCACTAAGAGTATTACCTATATTATTAATACTAACATTTGTACTTCCAGTATCAACAAGATTTCCTCCACCATAAACTATACCATTTATTGTTCCACCATTTAGAGTTACATTTGATTGTGTACAAGTACCACCTTCATTGTTTCCACCAAACACAGTACCAACAACTCCACCATCAATATAAACATGGCTTTCATCTACTGTACCAGCCTGATTAGATCCTCCATATAAAGTAGTAACTGTTCCGCCTTCTAAATATATACTTGTATTACCAACAGAAGTTTTATTACCTCCACCATATGCATTAGTAACTGTTCCACCATTTATGGTAACAACGACGTCTCCAAGTGGTTCACCTGCTTCATCGCAACCACCAAATACATTTGGTATTGTTCCACCATTTATGGTTACGTTTACATTACCATTTACATTAGGCGTAAACGAACTACTACCTTTGGCTCCACCAAAGACTGAACCTAAAATAGTACCTTTATTAACTGTTACATTAACATCATATGAATTAGCAGTAGAAGATACTTCTCCCTCATTAACAGTACCAAAAGCACTTCCGCCATAAACTTTTCCATTTATATTAGGCCCTGTGCTAGAATTTCCAATTGTAACATTTACATTTTTTGTAACATATGTTCCAGGATTATTATTATCTTGATATCCACCTTCACCACCGCCATACACATCGGTATATACAGTTCCTGAAATAATATTTACATTGGTATTTCCATTAATTACGCCTTTAGCACAAGAACCACCATAAACTGAACCACTAACTTTTCCGCCATCCATAGTAATATTAATATTAGCAGTATTATTATTTCTATCATTTGAAGTGATAGTTCCAGCTCCAGCATTGTTTCCTCCACCGTAAACTGAACCTTTTATTTCACCATCATGAATTATTATATTTAAATCATATGATTTACCAGTACCATTTTGACCTGCAGCACCATAATTTCCACCGCCATAAACATTTTTATTAATAGTAGCAGAACCATCAATTATTATATTTGAATTATTAACTGTACCTATTGTTTTAGAAGAAGTATTTCCATTTCCATTACCAAATACACTTCCTGCTTCAACTTGACTAACTGTTTCTATAGCATTTGCATCTAGTTTAGTGTTTCCAATTGTAGCATTACCACCAATATAAACGTATGAATCACCATCAAGTTTACCATTTGTGTTATCACTGCCATCTGATCCGGTAACACCATTTGATCCCCCAAATACTGAATAATTAACAATTCCTCCAGTTACTTGAACAATTCTATTTCCATAAGTTTGACTTTGTCCTGCTCCACCAACCAGTACATCTACACTTCCACCTTTCATATAGATGTATATAGTATTAATTGATTTAGTATTTTCTTTTGGAGATGGACCACCATTAAGATTATAAATATATCCACCTTCAACAATAACTGAACTTGCTGCATAAGTAGATGCATAGCCTCTTCCAGATACATACATACCTGTAGCAAAGTTATATTTGCTTGTTCCAAAAGAACCACTTTTAACTATTGTTTTAAACGCAACATCATAATTATGCGTGCTATAATTACTTCCTGACCAAACTGAAGCAACAGTGTAAGAAACTTTTAATTTTTCGTTATCTTCTTTTACTCTATCATAGTCACAACCATATATTGTCACAGGATTCAAATATAAAGTTCTAGTCGCACTTACTGGTATTGTTGAACTACTTGCAGTATTTAACATACCAGATTCTATTATTAATCTATATTCTAGTGGTGAAGATGAACTACCTTGAGTACCAGTACTATTATTACCACCAGCAATATTTGTAAATGTTGTTCTAGTTGAAGTATCTTGAATAACTCCACGACCAACTTTAACATTATGATAATTACCATATAATTGACTATTTGTGTTTCCTGTTGGGCTAGTTCCAGTAGTATTAATTACAGCACCATAAACCATTATATCTTCAATTCTTAAATCACCATATGCATTTACTATTGTATTTTGTATTGACCAAGTATATCTATTAAGATTGTTAGTTCCATTATCAATAGCAGTTAACGTAAATGGTCTTACAACACCTGTGCCCCATCTACCAGATACATCACTATTAATTCTTACAATATTTGTATCTCTTGTAGTCAAATAATAATAGATTTCTGCAGAAGCAACTTCCATATTACCATTTTCATCATAAAATTGGATTAAATCATAATATGTAGTTCCACTACTTGCAGTACCACTAGTATACATGTTACCAGTTGTATCATAATAACCTTTAAGTGGAGTTCCACTAGGAAGATTTACTCTTCTATAATATCCAGCAGCACTATCTCCAACGCTTAATTGACCTGTCAATTCTTGATGACTTGGTATTGTGTATTGTACCATAGAGCCATTTGTCAATTGATAATAGGTTGTACCATTTACGCTATTTCCACTAGCAGGCACATAACATGTACATCCTCCCCAATCATAACATCCACCTGTTAAAGGATCTCCAGTAGAGTCAACAGCATTATCTGGATAATCACTCCAAAAGTTAACCGTACGCCTTGTGTATAAACCATTAACACTAACAGTATCATAAACAGTTTCAATATCAGTTACGGCTGTATATCCATATGCCCTTAAGTTTGTATTTGATAAGTTAGTTATATTAGTTGTAGTTATATGAATTCCATTTGTCCAACTAGCATAAATATTAGCATTAATATTATCTGGAGTAGTTCCTGTATAAGTAATTGGTATTTTTATATACCTTGTATAAATACTTCTATCTAATGTTATTTCTGCTCCAACATAATCTGTTACCCATCCATTAAATGTTTTTCCAGTAGGTTTCTTTTGAAATGGATTATCAATTAATTCAATTTCAACGTAATCATCATTTTTATTACTAGATGTTCCATTATCGTTTACTTCATATATTTTATAATAAACAATTTGATTTTCAGATTCATCTGTACTGTTTGATATAGCTCCAACTAGAGTATTATCATAATTTCTAGCATAATAATGAAGTTCTGTATAAACTAAATTTGAATCATTATATATATCTTTTTTAGTTGTTGTTGGCATTGCTCCATTAGTCGAATGTGTATAATTTAATCCTTCATAATAGTTAGCATCGCTTTCATAATCATTTACATAAACTATAGAACCTTCAGTACCACTTTTATGAGCACTAGGTGCACTTCTAACTGATTTTTTAGCAGCCACTTTCTTCTTAGGTGTAGTTTCATCTATACCTTCATTTTGAATTCTAAATGTATTGTTTTCAAATTTCCAATTTAAATTAGATTTACTATTTAATAATTCTATAATAGCTTTTACTGGAATATCATTTTCAAATTTAAGTTTATTTTCATTAATAGAATACTCAAATGCATTATCTTTATTAATTTTTTGATTAAATATCAAATCTAAACCATTACTCATGTAGATAATGTTTTTATAATTAGCATCACTATAATTTCTAATTAAAACAGCAGTATTATTAGCACTACTACTACCATTAATATTTATATTATTAAAGTCATTATTAGATATATCATTTAAAATAAATAATGATGATGTTAAATTTTCTTCTTTGCCAGTAAAATCAATTTTAATATTATTTAAGTTCAAGTTTTGAATAACACTTTGTTCTACTTTTTTTGCAAGAAAAGAAACTTCAATCTTTTCAACTTTATTTTCAACAACGATATCTTCTCCACTTTGAGTTTCTTCTTCAGTATTCTCTTCTAAAGTATTATTTTCTTCTGAAGTGGAATTTTCTTCTTCTAAATTAGATTTTTCTTCAGATTGAGTTCCATCTTCAGCATTTTTTTCTTCTTCTGTAATTTTATCATTCAAAATAGGATCTTCTTCTGAAGTAATTTTATTATTATCATCAGTTTTAGAATCAGTAATAATTTCTTCTTTTGAAGAATTATTATCATCTTTTATAATTGGATCATTTTCTTTTGTTTCATTATTAGTATTTGATTCATCTTCATTTTTTGTTTCTTCTTGAGTATTTTTTTCTGTTATACTATCATCTTGATTTGTAGTTTCAAGAGTTTCAACATTAGTTCCTTCTTCATCAGAAATAGTTGCCTTAGTTAAATTTTTATTTAATACGTCTTTTTCATTTACAACTATAGTAACATCATGAATATTAATATTTTGTATTCTAGCACTATATAGTGAATCAAATAAAGATATTGAGGCAACTTTACCCTCTTCATCTAAATAATATTTTGATAATTTAAAATTGAATATAGAGTATCCTTTTCCATCAAAGTTACCACTAAATGTTTTTGTATTAGCAAATGAAAAATCATAACCATTTAAATCTATATTATTATTTAATTCATAAAATTTATTAAAATACTCACTTGAGTCTTCAGAATTAATCACTGTGAAAAAAAATGCTAATTCTGAACCATTATTTATAATATATGGATCACTAGAGCTACCTGTACCTTTATTAAACTTTTTAGCAATAGTTCCATCCCATATAATAGATGTAGTTTTTTCACTAAAAGTAGTGTATAAAACGAATATATTCACAACAAAAAACAGAAGTACTGCTAATACTAGAAATTTCTTCTTTTTAAAGTTGTCTAAAATCTTTTGAAACATCTATACTTCCTACTTTCCCATGATATAAAAATTATATCATAAATTAATGTCGCAAACAATAATTTTACACATAAAAAAACAGCAATTTATTGCTGTTTAATTATTAACCTTCATTATCTAATTTAAATCCAAGTTTAAATGTTAAGTAAGCACCAGAAGCACTGTTTTCACAGTCAACATCTTGTCCTTCAACCCACATATATACTCTAAATTTAGTAATACCTGGAACTAATGTAAACATTTGATGTAATGTAGTATCTAGTGTTCCATTAGTATAAGATTTTCTAGTAGAAGTTCCATCTGAATAAGCTTTATTAGTTCTAATTAAGTTTGTAGGAACTTTGAAATATGTTGATGATGGTGCAGGTGTAGCACCAGCATTTGTATTAAGTAATCTAATTGGAGAAGTTATTTCTGCTTGAACACCATAATAATCTAAAGCAGCAGTATCAGCAGTATTTGCAACTGTTGTTTGGTTATATGTATTTAATGCAGCATTTGCACCAGTAGCTGTATGCATATCATAGTTTGGTTCAACTATAATTGATGATGAACCTCCAGTCCAAGTTCTTGCAGTTGCAGCAGTTGTTGAAGAATTACCACTTCCTTCTTGTACAAATGCATATCTAGCGGCATTTTGAAGCCCTTTATCATCTTTATTAGCAGAAGATAAAACACCTGAACCATTTGTTAAATAAACAACAGCATTATTTGTATCATCATTTCTTAAGAATATATCAAATGCTACGAACAAAGGAGCCTTTTCACCATCTGCCAATGTTGGATATGTTCTTGTAGTACCATTTAATGTATATACATATGCTGCTTCAGCAGGAGTTGCCTCAGCAGTTAGTGACATTGCATTACCATCGTTTACATTAGCTTCAACTGTTCCTTTAAAGAAATCCATATATCCGCCTGTAACATTACCAGCTGTAGAAACTGGTGTTAAATCCCAAGGAAGCATATTTTTATGAGTAGTATACCCTCCTGGATTTGTAATATCCTCATTTGAGATAACTGTTTTCCAATCAGCTGCATCAGTAGAAATCAATAAACCACTACTTGCTGCAATATAAACATCGATTGGATCAATTGTAACACTTCTATTAGAAGTAAACCATGCATATGTTGATGTTGTTAACAATACGATTGTTAAGAACAATAACAAAATCAATGATTTTAATTTTTTCTTTCTTTCATTTCTTTTTTTCTTTGTCATAAAACTCACTCCAATTCTTTAATAGTATCTTCTGTATGCTCTTCTATAAGTTTCATATGTAATCTCACATGACCACCAATAAGAGCGTTTGTGCATTCAGGATCATCACCTTCAATCCAAATAACAACAGTTATCTTATCTAAATCTCCAGCTTTCATATCCTTTCTTTGCCCTAAAATAATAGTCCCATCTTTGTCGTTTCTAAATTTTGTTGTATATTCGTCTTTTTCAATAGATTTCTTTTTAATTTTGTTATTAACATAATATACAGGTTCAGCTTCACCATTTAAGCTATTTCCTTTAGCATACACAGTAGCCTCATCATTAATAATAATCATGATTCTCAGCGCTTCATCTGCATTCTTAATAACATCATCCATAAAGACATTGTACCAATAATTAAGTACGGCATCTCCTTGATTTTCCATATAAAACGAGTATGCAATATAGTTTTTACCATTGTGTGAACCTTCACCTTCAGTAATATTTTCAGGCAGCCAAGTTATCGATATATTATCCATAAATTGTAACTCTTCTGCCTTAAGCCTTCGCTTTGGTGTTGGATCATTTAATGTCTCATACATAGCCAGCCCACTATACAGCATATCATTTCTATCAAGAGTGACTATAAAACTACCATCATTAAAAAGCACTTTCAATACAATATAAATAATTATAAGCAATAATAGAAGTATTAATAAGGCTAGCCTAATGAATTTACCAAGCTTATGCCAATTTCTTACTTTATTAGCTTTAACTACTACATCTTTTTTTGCCATAATACTCCTCCAATGACTAGTAGTTATAAATACATACCAAAGTCGTTACCCTATGGTATATATTAATTATAATAAATCATTTTTAAAATTGCAATAAAAATCGACAATAATTTTAATAAAAAATTATTAAAATAAAAAAGGCTATTTCTAGCCTTCTAATGAACTATCATCAATTGTATAATTTCCAGTGTCAGTACTATAGTCATAATTATAGTCAGTATCTATAGTGTCATCTGAACCAAATAATGATCCTAAAATTGTATATAGTTGTGAATTTTCAAATGTTTCACTAGCTTTTGTACTAATTGCAGACATATCTTCTTCTGTCATTTCTTCAAATTTAATTGCATTTGCTGTATTTGGCGCTTCAACTGATGCATTTTTTTCAACTTTCATAGTAATTGTAATAGTTAAACTATCTTGCATGTTTATTACAATAGCAGTAACATCATCTTTAACAGTTACTTTTCCTGTAATAAATTCTTGACCACTTGTAACAAGTTTAATGTCAGCAGATTCTTTATTACCTACTATAGAAAATCTGTTATCTTTATCAAGAGATATTACTAGTGATTCATCATCACCATTTACAACATATTTAATTGTTGTTCCATCTTCATCTTCAAGATTAAATCCAGCAAAAGTATTTAATAATCCCTTAGTATAAACAGATACTTTAATTGTTTCAGAAGCTTCATCTTCATTTTTAGAGTCTTCTAAACTTTTCTTAACATCATTTACTTCTCTATCACCCATTTTAGCGAGAATATCTAATGCTTTCTGATCTTTAACTACTGTATTGATTATATTTGTTTTAACTCTTTTTATATTACTATCATTAATAGTATATAAATGTTCTTTAACATCAATTGAATTTCCATTAATACTTAATGTTGTATCACTCTTTGTAGCTTTTTCATCTTTTAATGCATCTTTTAATGCTCTTTCAAACGTATCTGCTAAATAATAAATATCATCCATATTTATTGTTGCATCACTAGGCATAAAATCATCTAAATAATATGTTTTATCTGTTAATTTTTTAGATTGAATATATGCTTTATTATCTTTCAAATATAATGTAGCATCAATTAAAGAGGCACCCTTTTCTAATAAATCAAGTTTAATTAATGATGAACTACCCTTAGCATCTGCAAAAACAGAATAATTAAGTGCATAATCATTTAAGAATTTAACATCTTCTGTCTTACCATCAAATTTAATACTAGTATCTACTTTTATACTTGAATCTAATTTATTATCTTTAAGTAACTTAAATGCACTAGTAATAGCATTTTCATAAGGAGAAGTAGCAAAGAACATTTTATATCCAAAATATCCTCCTACTCCCAATAATAATACTAGAATTACAGCAATTATTATTCCTAATTTTGATTTCTTTTGCACATCCTCAAATCCTGTAGTATTTGGTGAATTAACTGCAGTAGCTTGTGGAATTTGAGTATTGTCAACAGGACTAACTGTTTCAGGAACTACTCCAGGATTGTTGTCAACAAAACCAGGAGTTGGTGTCATTGGTTCCGCTACTGTTGGTTGTGGAGTGCTCATCATATTATCCACGCTTGAACTAACATCTGTCTGTGGATATGGTTCTTCTGGCACACTAGTTTCAACAGTAATTTCTTGTAATGGTGGATTAACTCCTCCCATATTTGCATTATTTTCAATGCTTTGATTATTTAAATTTTCTTCATTATTCATATATCACACTACCTTACTATCACCATAATAACATATTTTTAAACATAATGAAATAAAAAAATCAAAAAAAAGACTATTTATTTTCAATTATATATTCTGCTAACTTAATATCCGCCTCGCATAAATCATAATTTAATAATTCATTTTTATTCACAAACTTATATTCACTATGATCATGCAAATTAAATGTACCACTTATATACTTACATTCATACAATTTTAAATTAACTACCTTATTTGGATATTCATAAATATTATTAGTCAAATACTTTATTGCTTTAATATTAAGTTCAAATTCTTCTAGTATTTCTCTTTCAATTGCTAACATTTCATCTTCATTTTCTTTAACTTTTCCACCTGGAAATTCCCACTTGCCAAGTACTTTCTCATCTCCTGTACTTCTCCTAGCAATAAGATATTTATTATCCTTTTCTATTAAAGCTGCAACAACATTAATCATGATATCACCACTTTGATTATATCATAAAAAATGATATACTTATAATTGGAGTGAATAATATGTTAGATAATTTTTTTAAACTAAAACAAAATAAAACAACTATTACTACTGAACTTATTGCTGGAATTACTACATTTATGGCTATGTCATATATTATATTTGTAAATCCTTCAGTTCTTAGTCAAACAGGAATGGATTACGGTTCTGTATATGTTGCCACTATACTTACAACAGTTCTTGCAACTTTAATAATTGGACTATATGCAAATGTACCTTATGCATCTAGTGCAGGAATTGGACTTGGAAGTTTATTTACTTATACAATTTGTAAAAGTTTAGGATACTCTTGGCAGCAAGGACTTGCAATAGTATTTATTTGTGGAGTAATTAATTTAATTATCACTTTAACCAGTATTAGAAAAAAAATAATAAAGTCTATACCAACTTTTCTTCAAGAAGCAATCACAGTAGGTATAGGACTATTTATTACTTATGTTGGATTAATTAATGCCGGTATAATAGAATTTGGAGCAGATAGTGTTAATAATGGAATAGCAATTAATGTTGTTCCAAGACTATCAAACATTTTAAATCCAAGTGTTCTCTTATCTATAATTGGACTTGCTTTTACTTCAATTTTACTAATTAAAAAAGTAAAAGGTGCTTATTTGAAAGGAATAATTTTTACTACACTACTTGGAATACCATTAGGAGTAACTAAATTACCAGACTTTAGCAATTATACTATTCTTCCTAGTATTACTCCAACTTTATTTAAACTAGATTTTAGCGGACTATTTAGTATTAAATCCGGAGCATTAGTAGTATTAATGACAATATTTACTTTATGTATTTCTGATTTATTTGACACAATTGGTATATTTATTGGAACAGGTAAAAAAGCAGGAATATTTAAAATTGATAAAGATGGAAATATGCCAAAGAATTTAGAAAGAGCAATGATTGCTGATTCAAGTGGAACAATCATAGGATCATTACTTGGTACTAGCAATGCAACAACATATTTAGAAAGTAGTGCTGGAATAGAAGCAGGTGGTAGAACCGGTTTAACTTCTATATTTGTTGCTATATTGTTTCTTCTTTCTTTGTTCTTATATCCAATAATTAAATGTGTACCTATGGCAGCAGTTGCACCTATATTAATACTAATTGGTGTATCTATGCTTGAAAACATAGGTTCAATAGATTGGAAAGATTTGATGATTGCTATCCCATCGTTCTTTATAATTGTTATGATGCCTTTATCTTATTCAATTACAACTGGAATAGAATTTGGCTTTATATTCTATGCTCTTGTAAACTTGTATAATGGAAAAGCAAAAGAAGTGTCCCCAATTATATATATATTCTCAATTTTATTTATTATCAAATATATTATGATGGCAATATAAAAGATATTAGAAATTCTAATATCTTTTTTTATTACCATCCTTCATCTATATAATCATAAGCATTAATTAGTATAACTTTATATTTATCATAGCTGATATCTCCTACTATATGCTTAAAACAAGTTCCTTGACCTGTTGCTCCTTTTGCAACTTTTCCTATATAAGCATTAGTAGCAAATACTTCCTTATTGTCTTTATAATATATACAAGCTGCAGATATCATACTAACATCACTCTTAGTATTATTTTTATATGTTACTTGAATATTACCATTAATATCTACTACATCAAAATCTTTTTCACTAATGTCATTTCTAATAGAATAATATGACACCAATTTATTAGCAGTATATTTAATATCATATCTAACAGTATCAGCATTCTTTCTATTATATGAACTAATTACTATTATAAAATCGTGTTCAGGTGAAATTCCATATAATTTAGTATTAGAATAATTAATGTTATATCCTTCTGAATCATAGAAATTAATATCAAAAGAAACTTCAATTGCCTCTTTATTGTTATTCTTAGCATGTATTATTAAACTATGATTATCTTTTGAAACATATTTATTAATTATTTCTATATTCTTAGTATAATCATTTGTACTATCGGCAATAATCTCTGTTTTTTCAGCTTCTAATTTTGTATAAACATCAGTTAGATTTAAAATATCATCTTCTTTATCTTTATCATTATTACAATCACAATTATCAGTTGGTTTGCTTAATTCTTCAGCTTTCTTACAATCACAATTACATGGTTTTTGTAATACAAAATACCCAACAACAAATCCACATATCAAAAATACTAATCCAATAATTATATATACAATTATATTTGAACTCTTTTTTGTTTCAGTTTCCATTTTACTCACCTACCTTTATTAAATCAGAATAATAAACATTATTATTAATATCTCTTATTGAAAATAAACAATAGTATTCCTCATTTTTATCAAGACCTGATTTTATTAGTCTTACATTTTTAGGCTTCATTTCAAAACCAATTATTGTTGGTGATGATTCCCAATCCTTAGTATATTTTCCTTTTGAATCTAATATTTTATATCTTCCTGTAAGAATTGATATATACTCAGCAGAGTCAATATCTACATAGATTCCATTTACTCTTTCATTTCTACTTCTTAGTTTTGCATTTTTAAAGAAAAGATTTCCATTTTCTTCACCTATTTCTATATTAACTTGATTTAATATTTCATCTGTTTCAATAATACCAGATATTAATCCAGCAACACTTCTTGATCTTATATTTCCTCTAACGTCCTCAACAATAGTTATATATTCAGACTTCTCAATTCCATCATCTACATCATACCATTTTATTAAATTATTACTAATATTTGAAGTTAATACATTATCATTTAACGTAACATTATTTGAAGATAATAATGGTGTGTAATAATTAGGATGGTCTTTAACTCTTCTAAATAATAAGAAACTAGCACTACTAAAAACAGATTTTTGCTCATCAGTTAATTTTAATGTTGCTTCATTTGTTGACTCAGAAGCTGTCATATCTTTTTTAGAAAAGCTAAATGCAAATGATTTTTGTGAACTCTTCATATTGTTAAACTTTGCAATAAAATTTCCATAGTCTTTTAAACTAGTAATTTTAGGATATATACCATCTAATTGTAATGCTATTCCATATTCACTTCCATTATATGGAAAATAAATAGAAAGTCCTTTAGAAGATTCCTCATTTGTTTTATTATAAACAATAGCATTATCTATACTTTTTAGAACTTTACTTCCATCAACTTTAGTTATATCTGAAATATTTTTTACCATTGTATACAAATCTACAGTATCAAAATCTTTAGTATCAGTACCATATTGGAATAAATTACTTCTAGCATTAGCTATAGAACTATAATATGTATTTAAATCTATTTTTGATATAAATTCATTTAAACTATCAATTATACCTTGAACCTTAGATAAGTCTACTATTGAATATGTAACCGCAGAAGTGTTATCAATTAGAAGATTAGATAAAAAATCTTGATATCCATCAACAAATTTTTTACCAAATTCAAAACCTTCATCATTAACATCAATATTATTCATAAAGTTAAATACAGAAAAATATGGATGTCCTAATGAAACTTCTTCAGATGCTACCATATATTTTGCATAGTCTTTAAACACTGTTGCAAATTCTAATGTACCATTTAAACAGGACCTAAATATTACAACATCTAGCTTTTTGTTTTTAAATGGGCTGTTACCAAATCCAATTGAAAAATCTTCTAAACTTAAATCGTCTTGTGTAAATTCATCTAATGTTGAACCCTTTATTCCACTTCCATGACCATAAAATATCATATCATAACTATCTGCAGGATAATTTTCATATGTATAGTTTAAAAACTCAGATAAAGTATTAGCATCCCCCATATTTTTTTGATCAAAGCTTTTTACTTTTTTAAATCCTTCTTGTTTTAATTCATAAATACCATTTTCTCCATTAGAAATAAAATTATGCCATTTTTTAGTACCTCCAGTATACATAACAACATTTATTTTAGTTAAATCTATATTTGAAGGTTTGATTACACTGAAGTCACCAGTAGCAATATAGTTTTGACTTTCTAAGTCATTTCCTGCAATGTATATCATAACAGTTTTTGAGTTATTATTACCATTATTAATACTATTATTATTTCCTTTACTGTTACTTTTATTATTGCTAGTAAATATCAAAAATAATAAAATACCTATAATTATAAGAAGCAAAGACAAAATTATTGCTTTTTGTATTTTTGTCAAACTATTCATTACTACACCTCTTTACTCTATTAGAATTATAACATTTTAAAACAATAAAAAAAAGTGATTAATTATCACTTTCTATTTTATTTGCTAATCTTTGAACGATCCATTTTAATTGCATTTGAACTAACACTTTGTGTTTCATCAACTTTTTCACCTGGTGCAAAGTTTGAACTACCAGAACTTCTTGCATTTTTAGCTACTGGTATTATTTCATTTTCCATTGCATCCCAACTAAGTATTTTACTAAATGCATCGATTTCTAAAATATTAAAACTATTTACTTCAACAAATGAATAGAATGAATTTCCACCAGTTTCATTTGTCTCAAACACTAAGGCTCTAGCACCATCAAATGTTTTTTCTTCTATGTTTACAACATTAATATTCATACCTTCTAATTGTGATTTTAATGAATCTTTACTATTAATAAACATATTATATGTATTAGATTTATGCATATGGAATTCTGCTATCATAGTTTGTGAAGCATTAGCATAGAATGTTCTATTTGCATTCTCAAATGATGAATATCCATCAGGCAATGGTACATCAAAATCATCAACTTTTACAACATTATTATATTGTACTTGAGTTGTTTGACCACCATTATTTCCAGTATTATCTCCACCATTGCTATCACCTCCACCGTTTTCATTTCCACCGCCTTGATTAACAACTTCTGGAACTGGTGTAGGTGGTGTTTCTTTATCATCCTTTTTAATAAATACAAAATATACCACTAATCCAATTATAATAACCAACAAAACCGCTACTATAATTATAAATGTAGAATTGTTTTTCTTTGGTTCTGGTGTATTATAACCATTACCCATTGGTGCAGGTCCAACTGGTCCTTGATTAAATGAACCATTTTGTTGAAAATTATTATTCATCATTGTTCCTTGTCCTTGAAAATTCCCATCATTAGAATTTCCCATTGGATTAAATTGATTATTTTGATTAATTGGATTTCCTCCATTCATTTGTCCATTTTGATTCATTGGACTATCATTTATTGGTGTTCCACAAGATTTACAAAATTTATCATTTGGGTCTAATGGATTACCACAATTACTACATAACATTCTAATCATTCCTTCCTATTCTAACAATAATTATAACATATATATTTTTAAAAACAATAAAAACTTTAAATGTATAAACTAAATAATACAATATCTTTTCTAGTATTCAGGTACACCATAAGCATATATATACGAACTATTTAGTTTTGACTTTCTTCTTGCCACATTTTTATAATTAACATTTCCTTCAATTGCATATACATATCCATTCTCAACCTTTTCAACAATACCAACATGATCAATTACTAAATTGTTATTCCAATTATAAAATATTATGTCACCAGGAATTGGAGTATATTCTCTTGGAAATTTTAACCAACCTTTTTCTCTATAAAAATCAACGCCTTTTTTTACCCAAATAAATTTTGGAATAGCTTTATTTAACACCCCATTTTCATGGGCAAGCCAACTAACAAAAACGCAACACCACTCTACTCTATGATTAAACCCATACCATTCCCAATAAGTTTCACCAGTATTTCCAACTTGAAGTTGAGCAGTTTTTACTAAGTTTTCCCTTATAACTTGTTGCCTATTTATTTTATAATTTAATTTATCAACATCTAAATTATCTAATTTACTATCGTTTTCAAATATAACTTTTACTACATTATAGTCTTTTGAATCATTAAATACTTTTTTTATTTCATCATTATCAAAATCAATTTCTAAAACTTTATAAGATTTTTCATTATACATTTTTACCATATCATCATTGTAATACTTATCTATTATAATTTCATAAATATTTTTTAATTCATCATTATATTCAATATAATCATTTAAATCATTTAAAAAAGAATCTAATTTATTAAAATTAACATAAATATAATTGTCTTTATACCATATAATATTATTTTCTTCATCTTTTTCATTATCCTTAGATACAGTAAAAAGATTCCTACCTAAAATGATAGCAATAACAAATAATATAAGAACAATAAAACTTAAATATTTAACCCACTTATTCATATTAATTCACTTTCTTACGTAATATAATAATTGCCAAAATTATGTCAATGTCAAATATTAAACTAGCGATAACTAAATATCCTCTATTATCGTTAAGTTTGAAGGAAAATTTAATATTTCTTTCTTCACCATTTCTAATATTCCATATTAATGTCTTTCCATTATTAATTACTTTATCTGCATTATTTGAGATATTTCTTCTTGGTAAATTAACACTAAATGTATTTAAAAAACTAACTTCATTGTAATCATCTTTATCAAGTAAACTATAAACTAAATTTGCACTATAAACATCATCATTCTTACTAAATAAATCTTTACCTAACAATTCAGTATTTTCATTATCATTTATGTAAACTTTACTTTCTATTGACGATGTAATGTTGTCAATATTGTCATAAATGTATGTATACTTATTGCCTATGAACTCATTGTCTGAATACTTTTCTTTCTTAAATCCATCTAAGTAACCATCTTTTATATTAGCACTTACATAATCAGAAATATTAACATTTGTATCATCATCTAAAACATTATTATTTTTTAGACTTGCTATTAATTGTTTATCTATACCAATTAGTATTGTATAGCTAACTTTACCATCTTTAGAAATAGTTATACTATTATCATTCTTTACCGAACATGAGCAAAGAAATACAACAACTAAAAAAATTGTTAATATTTTAAATAGTCTTTCCACTTCTACACCTCTATTATATATAAATTATAACATGAAAAAAAGACAAATGTAAATCAAAAGAAAAATCACATTAATTTGTGATTTTAGCTCCACCCCATTCAACAACAGTAAATCCTGTTCTAACTAATGTATTTAATTTTGGTTCTTTTACATCTATATATTCATCAAGAGGCTTATACACCATATATACTCTTATAAGAGTATCTGGTCTTGGAGTAATCTCAAGTGGCATATATTTATTAATTTCTTCAATACTTTCAAATCTTATATAATTATATTTATTATTTTCTAGTTTTGGTAACCAATATATTATAAATTCATTACTTTCTCTTTCAGTTAACCCTAAAATACTTAGTTTTTCTTCTAGAAAACTAATTGTATCTTCTCCTTTAACAATAAATCCTTCATTAGTAACCTTTGAATGATAATTTTTACCTTCCCAATATAAACCATATAATTCTCTATTTGTATTAGTATCAATTAATCTTCCATCTGGATACGCTTTTACATTCCATCCATTTATGTATTTTGGATAACTTGTTGTAATTTTATCTGCATTTGCTAATTTTATATATACATCAATTTCTTTTTCTGGATATAAGTAAACTAATGGTTTGTATACAACATCATTATCACATTCTTCTGAGCTAACTAAAATATAATCAAGATTTGATTTTAAATTTGTAATTTTTTTATCTACTTTTAATAGGTAAAAATCATGTTCTGGTGCACAAAGGCCACACTTTCTTTTATATTTTATAGTTATATTAACAGTATCATCTTTTATTTCATAATCAGTTGGAAAAACATCATATTCATTGCATCCAGAATACTGAAGATGTAATAGAAAATAGTTATTATCTTTAAAGTCATCTTCTTTAATTACATCGCTAGAAAATAATTGTGCATATTCTTCATAGCTAGTAATAACATGCATTTTTGATTTTTCTTCTAAGTTATCCTCACTCATACCATCTACACCATGATCTACTAATATAAAATCTTTATGAATGGCATAATCTGTAACTATTGGTTTTGGTTCTTCTTTATCTTTAGTTAAAACTAAAATAATAGTCACCATAACAATGAATACAATTAAGCATATTAAATATAAATACTTTCTTTTCATAAAATCTACTCCTTTTTATCATCATATATTTTTGATAAATTATCATAATAATTAGATTTAACTTGATCTTTTTTTAAATGTTCATTTATCTCTTCTAAATCTTTTTTGAATATTTCTTTATCATTTGAATCCCAATTATAATCTGAAAAAGCACCATTATTATAATCATCTAATATCTCTTTATATGTTTCAAAAAAGTATTCATCATATAAATCTTTACTACTCATAAATAAACACATCGCTACTATATTATAAAATTCTTCCAAAGGATCATCAAAATGTTCTTTTTTTAAGTCTATATCAATTATATGATCATTTACTTCCTCTATGTTATCTACATTTACTTTATCAAAGTGACTATAAAAAGTAATTATTTCATTTTTTCTATCATTATATTTTACATTTAATTCTTTCATTTTAACCTCTATTATTAATAATCATATTTTGTTAAGTCATACTGATTTATTAGTGCTTGGATACTAGGAGCATATGTTGTAGATCCATTAGCATAAGCGCCTAAATGTGATGCTGCACCTAAAGCATCATGATTTTCACACTTTGCTAAAAAATTACCATAAACATTTATATAATTTTGAAAATATGCATAATGATAATAAGTAGCTTCATAGAAATTATCAAACTGTCTAAGCACGCCCACTTTAGGTTTACTTCCAGGATAACCAATAAGTCCAAAAACATTATGTGTAGTATTAATAAAACTATTTCCATATCCTGATTCTAAACATGCTTGTGCAATTGTAATACTTGGTAATACTCCTCCATATTCAGAATAAACTATTCTTGCCGCTGATGCCATAAATTCTATAAACTGTTCATTTGTCATATCTTTAACTTGTTGTTCACTCATATCTATTATCTCAGCTTTAGTATATTTTCCATCAGCATTGATGGATCCAGTGCCAGAACCACCCGCTCTTCTTCTTTCTTCTTCTTTAGCTTTTCTTTCTTCTTTTGCTTTTTCTATTTCTTTATTAACTTCTACTAGTTCTTGTTCTAGACTACTTTTTGCTGCATCATCTTCTAATGCACTAACTTCAGTCTTAGCAGCTGTATAAAGACCAGTATTCAAAGTGTTTTTTGCATCTAAAACCATTTGTTTGGCACGCGCTACATACGCTGCATTAATACCCTCAGTTGTAGAATCGCTTAAACATGCTTTATATTCACTATCTGAAGATACTAAATTAACTAAAAGCGAAACAAATGTTGGAATTAGAAAAACTAAAATAGCTGCTATTACTTTATTAATTAAACCCTTTAATGTATCATTTACTTCCCCTTTGATAGTAGCTTTAACAAAACTAATCATTCCAGTAACAATTAAAATAATTGGTACAACGATTTTTATTATGGTTATTATTATTTTAACAAGTCTTATTATAGATAATATTCTAGGATCTGCACATATATTTAACATCATAATTCATCACAATATAATTATACCATTTATAATTTTTATAGTAAATTATAAACAAAAAAAAGTAATCAATGATTACTTTAATTATTACATTCTTTTAATACTTTCTTTTTCACTTATAAATTTTTGAGTTTCATTTATCATATTATCATATTCTTTATCACTAATTTGTATAATTCTTCCACCAACAGGCTTAAAGTTAGCACTTTTTCCAAATACAAGCCAAATAATATTGTCAACTCTTGTCACTTGTGGCGTACCAAGATAACCATCAGTAAACACAATCTTTGTTATTTTTCTACCTGGATCTTTTGTAAAAGATGTAGCAGCAAGTTCAAAATCAGTACCTCCACCACTAACTGGCACATAATTCATTATATCTTCTTTACTTCTAATTTCAGTAAAACCAGAAAAAATAGTACCAAAGCAACCTACTTTTAATTTTGTTTCTTCACCATATAAACTTTCAAATAGTGGATACAATTGAAGTAAAAATCCTTTTAATAGTGAACTAGAAATAGACCCAGATGTGTCTAATAATACTTCAACTTGAGGTGCCGTTTCATATGTTCTTTCTTCTATTCTAGCATTAGGATTAAATCTTGATGATCTTCTATTACCCCAAACTTCCCCAGTTTTTTCAAGAGAACCAACTAAATTAGCTTTCCAAGATATCACTGGTTCAACTCTAATTATTTTATCTAAATTAGCTCCTTGTCTTAACTTAGAAAATGATTCTTTAGTATCTTTAAATTTACTATTCTTTTTTGATCTAGACTCTATTTCTTTACTAAATACTTCATCTTCAGATATTTCATCACTATTTTCTATCTCTTCTGATTCTCCATCAGTCCATTCTTCATGTGAATCAAATCCAGTATAATTATCAACATCAATATCATCTATATTTCCACTACTTCGACCACTTTGATTTGAATTGTTTGATTTTTCTTGATTAGATTTCTTCTCTTCCTTTTCTTCATCCTTTTTAACTAAATAATCATAAATTTTTTCAGCACTTTTATGATATCCATCTTCCATAAAAACAAACTGCATCTTTTCTCCAGTTTGTGGATCAATTGCATCTTCTGGAAAATTAAAACCATCTTTTTTTAAGAATGCATTAATACATGCATCAGTAGCTATATTCCATATTTGAGAATACTTTTGATGAAGTTTGGCTTTCATTACTTGTCTTTTTGTTTCATCTTTTTCTTTTTCACAATATTCTTCAAACTTTCTATTAGCATCTTTAACTGGTTTATTTAAAGACCTTGCAAAATGCTTTAATGTTATATGACATGCTTCATGTGCAATTACAAAAACTCTTTGACTAAATGTTAGGCTTGCAAAAAAATCAGGATTAACTTTAATCTTCTCTACTTCTAAAATACCCTTATCATTTTTTTTAGCAACTACTGCAGCAGTTGAAACACTTTTATTAAATTCTATATCTATTCCTTCAAGAGCTACACCTGCTGATATAGGATATCTTCTTAAAACTTCTTTTTTAACTTTTAATAAATCTTCCTCTGTCATATAACCTTCTTATTTTATAATTCTATTTGTTGTACTACATCACTTATTTTAGGTATTAATTTACATTGTTTTTCAGAATTTAATATAATCTTTAAATCTTCTGGTAAATCTTCACTAGATATTCTATTATTACAAATAATATCAGTGAATAGATTTTGCTCTTCCAAACTTAATTTATCAAAATCCTTAAAAACTACAATATTAAACATATTATTAGCATTTTCATATGCTCTATTTACCCAATCAGGATAAGATTCATTTATTATTGCAAAACTTGATTTAGGAGCCAACACTGATATTACATTATTGGTAGCTAAATTTAATTCATCAATATTACCTACAATATAAAGTGGCGTTGAATAATCAACTAAACACTCTCTTATTAATTCTAATGCTTTTCTCTTTTCATTCATATTATTATCACCTACAATTTCTTAGCACCTTCTCTATTCATACTAGCAAGTACACTATTTCTTGAATCTTTCATATTATGATAAATTGATAAATACTCATCACCTAAACAATCTAATATAAATGATTCAATTGCAATTTCATCTCCATTATAATTAGCAATTATCATTCCAAGAGCATAAAGTTTATCATCTATACTTGGAAAATCACTTTCTTTATATTTACCCATTATTATTTTGTTCATATCAAT
>CAMKNB010000006.1 GCA_946414095.1 uncultured Mycoplasmatota bacterium | reverse complement strand
AAAAATAATAAAATAATAGCCAAAGCATATAATAAAAAATATAAAAAAAACAATCCTATTTATCATGCGGAAATATTAGCAATAATTAGAGCATGTAAAAAATTAAAAACCACAAATTTATCTGAATGTAATTTAATTACAACTTTAAAGCCTTGCAGTATGTGTGAAGAAATAATTAAAGAAGTAAAAATTAATAATGTTTACTATATTTTAGAAAAAGAAAAAAATGTTAATAGAAAAATTAATTATATCAAAATAGATATAGAAAATGAGTATTTTAAAAATGAAATTAAACATTTTTTTAAAATGAAAAGATAGATTATCTAATAATAATTTGATAAAATTAAAGGGGAGGTTATTATGACTGAATATATATCACTATACAGAAAATATAGACCTAAGAAATTTTCTGAAGTTGTAGGTCAAACAACAATAATAAATATTTTAAAAAATAGTATAAAATTAAATAAAATAGGTCATGCTTATATTTTTTCTGGACCTAGAGGAACTGGTAAAACCAGTGTAGCTAAGATTTTTTCACGAGCAGTAAATTGTTTAAATAGCGTAGATGGTGATGTTTGCGGTAAATGTGATAATTGTTTAAAAAAAATTGAAGATGAAATTGATATTATAGAAATTGATGCAGCAAGTAATAACGGAGTAGATGAAATCAGAGAAATAAGAAACAATGTTAAATTATTACCATCAAATCTAAAATATAAAATTTATATAATTGATGAAGTACATATGTTATCTGATAGTGCTTTTAATGCATTATTAAAAACATTGGAAGAACCCCCAAGTCATGTTATTTTTATTTTAGCAACAACAGAAATTAATAAAATACCTTCTACAGTTTTATCTAGATGTCAAAAATTTAATTTTAAAAAATTGAATGATGTTGAAATAGAAGAAAGATTAAAATATATATGCAAAAATGAAAATAGATTAAATAGTGTGGATGATAATTGTATAAAACTGATAGCTAATTTAAGTGATGGTGGACTTAGAGATGCTATAAATCTTCTTGATCAATCATTATCTCTTAACGAAAATATTAAATCAGATGATATATACAATTTACTTGGTATAATAAATGATGAAGAACAATTCGACATTATTAAAAATATTGTTAATGGTAATATAAAAGATACTATTAATTATATAGACTCATTATATTCACAGGGAAAAAATATTCCATCAATTGTAAATCAATTACAAACAAAAATTGAAAATATTATTATATATAATAGTACAAATAATTATTTTTCAAATGATTATGAAAAAAAATTATCACAATTTTCAAAGATTGATTTAGATAAATTAATTGATATTTCCAAACAAATGTTTGATTTATTATATAATATGAAAAAAAGTACAGATCAAAAAATTTTAATAAAAATATATTTTATTAAAATGGCATTAACATTTTTTGATAATTCCTTACAAAAGAATGATTCTAGTAACTTGAAAATCAAAAAAGACGATAAAGATGTAAATGATAGTGATTCTGAAACATCGATTGTTGATAATAAAAATATATTAATCAATAATTGCTTAAGTCTAGCAAATAAAAGATCAAAGATAGAATTTATTGATAAATTTAATATAATCAAAGACTATGTTACTGATAAAAAATATAATTCTATAGCAAATTTACTTTTAAAATCATCCCCGGAAGTTGTATCTGAAAAAAATATATTGTTTACTTTTAATAAAGAATTTGAAGTAATATTATTTGATAAAAATGTTGATTTGATAGTAAAATTTTTAAAATTATTATATAATATTGAGTATGAAGTTGTAGGTATTTCCTCTGAAAATTGGAAAGAAATAAAGAAAGAATACATTTCTAACGTAAAAAAAGGAATAAAATACGTCTATACTGACATAAAAAAAGAAAAGATTGTTTCAAATAACGTTAAAAATGTTGAAGGTAAAATAGAAAATATATTTGGAAATATACATGTAACTGAAGAATGAAAGGAAATGATTAAAATGAATATGCAAGCTATGATGGCACAAGCCAGAAAATTACAAAAGGAGATAGAAAAAACAACTAGTGAAATAAATGAAACTACTTTTAAATATGAAAACGAAAGTATTTTAGTTGAATGTTTAGGTACTAATGAAATAAAAAAAATAGAAATTAAAAATAGTTCTATATTGGATGACAAAGAAATGTTAGAAGATATTATTTTAGTGGCAGTGAATGATGTTATAAATCAAGTAAGTAAAACTAAAGAAGTAAAATTAGGAAAGTATACAAATGGACTTGGGGGTCTATTTTAAATATGTTTTTACCAAAAAGTTTTGAAAATTTAGCAAACGACTTAACAATTTTACCAGGAGTGGGAGAAAAAACAGCAGAGAGATATGTGTATGCAATTTATGAAAGAGATATGGATGAAGTAGAAAACTTAGCAAATTCACTTATCGAATTTAAGAAAAAAATTAGAAATTGTGAAATTTGTGGATGTTTAAGTGATTACAATAAATGTGAAATTTGTGAAAGTGATGATAGAGATAAATCTACCATATGTATAGTTGAAGATTCTAAAAGCGTATTTTTTATAGAAAAAACAAAAAAATATAGAGGATTTTATCATGTCATTAATGGTTTAATATCACCAATAGAAGGAAAAAATCCAGAAGATTTAAATATCGAATCACTAATAAAAAATAGGATAACTAAGGATGTAAAAGAAATAATAATAGCATTAAATCCTTCAATCGAAGGAGAAGTTACATCTTTATATATTCAAAAGTTGTTGGAGAAATTTGATATAAAAGTATCTAGACTTTCATATGGAATTCCTATGGGTAGCGATATAGAATATTTAGATCCAATAATGATTTCAAAAGCATGGGATGATAGAAAAATTATTTCATAAAATGTAATATAATACATAGATTTTAATGGGTGTTTTAAGATGATTATTAGTATATTACAAAAAATTGTGTATTCATTATGTTTATTATATACTATAAATGTAATAATAAGTAAAACTGGAAAAACTTTTCCAATTAATGTTTACACGATTTTCGTAATATATTTTTTTGACTTTTTTGGAATAATAGCTATAATATATTTAAAATATTATTTGTTTGGAGGTTAACTTGACTAAATTATCTGAATATTTTAAAAAATTAAAAGGTGAAAATAAATTAGTACAATCTTATCTTATAGGAAACACAAAATATGATCTTATTAGAGAAGAATTAGATAAAATATTAAAAACCTATTTTTTTAATAAAAGTGAAAATTCTAGTATAGATATACAAATTTTAAAAAATGAAGATTCAAAAATATCTAAAAATGAAATTAAAGAGTTATTAGAAAATGTTTCAAAAACTTCACAATTTAATAGCTTAAAAGTATATATTATTGATGAATGTGAATTACTAAATGATTTTTCATATAATGCAATACTAAAAACTCTTGAGGAACCGCCACAAAATGTATATGCTTTCTTAATAACAAAAAATTTAGATGCAGTTAAATCTACAATAATTAGTAGATGTCAAAAAATATTTATAGGTAATTTCGATGAAAATGTAGAAAATGAATACAATGATTTAACATTAAATATGATAGAGGAACTAGAAAAAAATGATGTTAAATTTATATCTGAAAATTACTCATTTTATAATAAAATAAATGATAAAAATGAATTATTATTAATATTAAGGATAATGCTAAAAAAATACAATAATATTTTAAATGATGAAATAAACAGAGATAATAATATAGATATTGCTAAAATATGCAAGAAAATTTTAATAATAAATGATATAATATCAATGTTAGATTATAATTTAAATAAAAATCTTTGCTTGGATAGATTAATTATAGAATTTTGGAGATGTAATAATGAAACTAGTAGGAATTGAATTTAAAAAAAATGGTAAAATATATGTTTTTAATAGTAACAATCTAGAATTGAATATAGATGATTCAGTGATTGTTGAAACTGAAAGAGGTCAGCAGTATGGTAAAGTAGCTGCAATTAATCTTAAAGAAGATAATCAAGAACATTCGAATGTAATCAAAATTGCAGATAAAAAAGATGAAAAGCAAAATCAAAAGAATATACTTGATGCAAAGAATGCATTATTAAAGGCTGAAGAATTAATAAAAAAACTAGAATTAGATATGAAATTGATAGATTCTTACTACACATTTGATAGAAAACAATTAGTTTTTCAATTTTTATCTGATAATAGAGTAGATTTTAGAGAACTTGCTAAGCAATTGGCAGCTATTTATAAAACAAGAATAGAATTAAGACAAGTTGGTGTAAGAGATAAAGCTAAAGAAATATCCGGAATAGGTCAATGTGGAAGAAAAATATGTTGTTCATCTTTTTTAAATGACTTAGACTCTGTTGGTATTGCTCAAGTCAAAAATCAAAATTTATCACTAAATCCAAATAAAATTAATGGCTTATGTGGAAGATTATTATGTTGTTTAAAATATGAAGATAATACTTATACAGAATTAAGAAAAGGATTGCCTGAAGTGGGTGATAAAATAAAACATAATGGAGAAGAGGGAATGGTAATATCTTTAGACATACCTAGAAGAAAATACATTATGGTTACTGAAGATAATAATAAAATTGAAGTAACTGTTCCATTAGAGGATAATGAAAAAAGAAGAAAAAAAAGTAATAAATGATTTGGTAAATTATAAAAATCTTAAAATAATGCAGGATAAAAATTATTTTAATTTTAGTCTTGATTCAATTTTGCTCCCTAATTTTGTTAATATTACACCAAATACAAAAAAAATACTGGATTTGTGTACTGGAAATGCACCAATCCCATTGATACTATCAACTAGGACAAAAGCCAATATAATAGGTGTTGAATTGCAAAAAGAAATATATAAATTAGCTATTGAAAGTGTTAAATTAAACCATTCTGACAATATAGAAATTATCAATGAAGATGTAAAAAAAGTATGTAAAAAATTTGAAACAGATACATTTGATATTATTACATGCAATCCACCATATTTTAAATATAATAAAAATAGTATCTTGAATGAAAATGATATTAAATCAGTAGCAAGACATGAAATAAAAATTACTCTTGAGGATATAATATTAACAGCAAAAAAATTATTAAAGAATGGTGGTTCTTTATGTATGGTTCATAGAACTGATAGATTAATTGAAATAATAGAAAAAATGAAAAAAAATAATATAGAACCAAAAAGAATTCAATTTATTTATCCTAAAAAGAATTCAGAATCTAATATAATTCTTATAGACGGAAGAAAAAATGGTAATCCAGGACTCAAAGTTTTAAATCCATTAATTGTTCACAATGAAGATGGTAGTTATACAAACGAAGTATTAAAAATATTTGGAAGTGATTAAATGATACAAAAAAGTTATGAAAAAAATAAATTTGGTAATTTATACTTAGTTCCAACTCCAATTGGAAATTTAGAAGATATTACATTTAGAGCTTTGAATATTTTAAAAGAAGTGGATATTGTATATGCTGAAGATACAAGAGAAACATATAATTTATTGAAATATTATAAAATAGATAAAAGAATTGAATCATGTCACAAATATACTGAGATGAAACACAAAGATAAAATAGTAAATATATTAAAAAATGGAAAAAATATAGCTTATGTTACAGATAGAGGAACACCATTAATAAGTGATCCTGGTAATATAATTGTTGATGAATGTATTAAAAATGATATCAATGTTATATCTTTACCTGGTCCAAATGCATTATTACCTGCATTAAATATGTCAGGAATAAGCAATGAAAAATTCTTATTTTTTGGTTTTTTAAATAATAAGAAAGAATTAGCAAGAAAACAATTAATACAACTTAAAAGTATAAATGTACCAATAATTTTTTATGAATCACCATATAGATTAAAAAACACAGTACAATTATTGTATGATGTACTAGGCAATCGCAAAGCAGCAATAATTAGAGAAATATCAAAAATACATGAAGAAGTAATTAGAGGTAGTCTTTTAGAATTATTAGATATGTGTGATAATATAAAAGGTGAAATTGTAATAATAGTTGAAGGTAATAAGGAAATAAAAACAATAAATATTGATTATAAAAAATTGGTAGATGAATATGTAAAAAATGGTATGTCTACAAGGGATGCAGTCAAAAAAATATCATTAGAATACAATATAAATAAAAATAAGGTATATAATGAAGTAAAGGAGCAATAATGAAATTAATAGTAGGTTTGGGAAATCCAGGAAAACAGTATGAAAAAACAAGACATAATTGTGGTTTTATGGCTATAGATTATTATGCTCAAAAAAATAATCTATCTTTTAAAAAAGGGAAAAGTGGAGATTATTCTGAATTTACTATTAATAATGAAAAAGTTATTTTATTAAAACCACAAACTTATATGAATCTATCTGGTGAATGTGTTTTAAAATTCGTAAAATATTACAATATAAATATAGATGATATTTTTGTAATTTATGATGATATAGATTTTGAATTAGGAACATTTAAAATTAAAAGAAGTGGTAGTTCAGGTGGACATAATGGAATAAATAGTATTATTAAATGTTTAAAAACAGAAAATATAAAGAGAATAAGAATAGGTATTTCAAAAAATGAGATACCATTGGAAGATTATGTTCTAAAAAAATTTAGTAATTCAGAAATGGAAAAAATTAATAAAATTCTTCTTATTATAAGTAATGTTATAGATGACATTACTATATGTGATATTGATGAGTTAATGAGAAAATATAATGGTATTTAATATGAAAGAATCTTTAGCATTTAAACTATTCGATTTTGATATTAACAATAATAAGAAGATATCAGTAAGTAAAAATGAAATATATAATCAGTTGCTATTATATATTTATTTTAAGTGTAATAAAAATATTATTCTTGTTTATTCAACCTTAAATGAAGCAACTGAAACTTATAATGATATTAAAAATTATATTGATAATGTATATTTATTTCCAGAAGATGATTTTATGAATAAAAAAGCAATTGCGGCGTCTCCTGAATTGCTATATATGAGAGTAAATCTTTTAAATAAAATAAATGATAAGACAAAAAAAATAATAATCGTACATTTTAACAGTTTTATTAAAAAAGTTCCGAATAAAAAAGAATACATTAATAGTAAGATTATTTTAAAAGTAGGGGACATAATAGATAGAGAAGATTTGATAAAAAAGCTTTTAGTCAATGGTTATAAAAGAGAGAGTGTTGTTTATAATACTTCTGATTTTTCTGTAAGAGGATTTGTAATAGATATTTTTCCTATAAATGAAGAAAACCCTATTAGAATAGAATTATTTGATAATCAAATAGAAAAAATTAAATATTTTGATATAGTTAGTCAAAAATCAAACAAAGAAATAAATGAAATCACAGTAGGTACAATAAAGGATGACTTTGGCAATAATAATTCATCTTTGAGAGAATTTATAGATGATAATATAGTGGTATTTAATAATATAAATCAGATTAAAGAACAAGAAAAAATGATACTACCTCAAATTAAATACTTAAATATTGAAAACGAAATTTATAAATTATCTGATTTAATTAAGAAAGATGATATGTATTTTGATACAATTAACAATAGAAATTGTGATTTAGTTATAAATGCCACATCAATTGAAAAGTATAATTTGAATAAGCAAAAATTTGTAGAGGATATAATAAAAACAAATGGAGTTTTATATGCAAAAGACAATAAAATTATAAATGATATAAAATTAATAAACAAAAACATTAAAATAAAAAAAGACACACTAAATCATGGCTTTGTGTATAAAAATAATTATTATTATTCAGAATATGATTTAATTGACAATTACAAAAAAAAGGAAATAATTAAGGATAGTTCTTACGGAGATAAAATACTTTCTTTAGATGGAATTAATATAGGTGATTATGTTGTACATAGAAAATCTGGAATAGGAATATATAAAGGTATAACAACTATTGAAAAGAATGGAATGAAAAGAGATTATCTTTTAATACAATATAAGGGAAATGATAAGTTATATATGCCTGTAGAAGATATAACTAAATTGTATAAATATGCTGCTAAAGAAGGAAGTAGACCTACTATTAATAAATTAAATAGTATAGAGTGGACTAAAACAAAATTAAAAATTAAGGAAAGAATTAAAAATATAACTTCAGAATTATTAAAAATATACAAAGAGAGAAATAAAGCTGTAGTTGAGCCATTTAAAAAAGATGATGAGAATCAATTATTATTTGAAAGTGAATTTGAATATGAAGAAACAGTAGATCAATTAAAGGCAATTAATGAAATTAAAGCCGATTTAGAAAAGTCAAGGCCAATGGAAAGACTTCTTTGTGGTGATGTTGGTTATGGAAAAACAGAAGTAATATTTAGAGCAATTTTTAAAACAATATTGAATGGAAAACAAGTTGCATACTTATGTCCAACAACTCTTCTTTCTCATCAACAATATGACAGTGCAATCAAAAGATTTGCAAATTATGGAGTAAATATTGATTTAATAAATAGACATTTTACGAATAAACAAGTTCAAGAAAAGATTAATAAACTTAAAGATGGAAAAATAGATTTAATATTTGGTACACATAGATTATTGAGCAAGGATGTAGAATTCAAAAATTTAGGCTTATTAGTTATAGATGAGGAACATCGATTTGGTGTTGAACAAAAAGAAAAAATAAAAGAATTAAAATCAAATGTTCATGTTTTATCAGTATCTGCTACTCCAATTCCAAGGAGTTTACAAATGTCACTTGTGGGAATAAGAGATTTATCTTTAATAGAAAGTGCTCCAAAAAATAGATATCCTGTACAAACATATGTTATTGAATATAATGAAATGTTGATTAGAGAAGCAATTCTTAAAGAAATGTCTAGAAAGGGGCAATCATACATTTTATATAATAATATAACGAATATGGAGAGTCTTGTTAATAAATATAAGAATCTAATACCTGAAGCAAAAATATGCTTTGCTCATGGTAAAATGGGTAAAGATGAGATGCAAGATATTATATATGATTTTACAAACAAAAAATATGATGTATTGGTAAGTACTACAATAATAGAAAATGGAATAGATATTCCAAATGCAAATACAATAGTTGTAATAGATAGTGATAAATTCGGTCTAAGTCAGTTATATCAAATCAGAGGAAGAGTTGGTAGAAGTGATAAAATTGCATATGCATATTTAATGTATAAAAAAGAAAAAGTCTTAAATACAAATGCAATAAAAAGATTAGATGCTATAAAAGAATTTACTGAACTTGGAAGTGGTTATAAGATTTCAATGAGAGATTTGGCAATTAGAGGTGCAGGTGATATTTTAGGTAAAGAACAAGCAGGATTTATAGATTCTGTAGGTGTTAATATGTATTTAGACTTAATAAATGAAGAAGTTAATGGAGTGTCAGAAAAAGAAGATGAGACAAATGATATTGTACCAATTGATGTAGAAACACATATTGGAAAAGAATATACAGATGAAAGTAATATAATAATAGATTTACACAAAAAAATTAATGGAATTACTAACAAAAAAGAATTAAACGAAGTATTATCTGAGATTAGAGACAGATTTGGTATGACAAATATGTCATTAGAATTGTATGCACACGAAAAGTACTTAGAAAAATTGTTGGCAATTACTATGGTTAAAATAATGGAAAATGATAATTTAAAAACAATAATAAAGATAAAACCAGAAGTATATAAAAGTATAAATATAGAAAAATTATTTGTTGATTCGTCAAAAATAACAACCAAATTCAATTTTACATATAAAAATAATAATATAATAATTACACTTCTTAAAGCATCATTAGAAAAAAATTATATATATTATCTTGAAGAACTATTAGAATTAATATATTCAATGAAATTTAATGCATAATAACAATTTTATTGTTAAAAATAAAATTAGGTGATTATGTGAAAAATATTGGAATAATAAGAAAAATAGATGAGTTGGGTAGGATAGTACTTCCAAAAGAATTAAGGAAAACTTTGAGTATTAATTCTGGTGATGATTTTCAAATAACAATTGATAATGAAAAAATAATATTAGAAAAATATTCTAGATTAGAAAATTACGAAGATAAAATTTTGGAAATTATCAATTGTTTTTCTATTTTTTTAAATTACGATATTTTTTTTATAGTTAATAATAAGATAATTAATTATAATCATGAGGAAATTTCGAATGTAATTAGTAATATCATTTTAGATAGAAAACTTTTTTATATTGATAAAATAGGGAAAAATATTATAAATGATAACTTAATGAAAGAAGGAAGAATAGTTATAATGCCTGTTGTTTATAATAGTGATTTATTAGGATCAATTATAATTATAAGTAATGATAGCATTAAAAATTTAATAAATTGTTCAAAGATAATTGATAATTTAGTTAAAAAAATATTATTATCAAAATAATATGTATTATAATGTAGTTGGGGTGACATAATGATAGATACACATGCACATATTTATAATGAATATTATAATATTGATAATTTAGTAAAAGATTTAGTAAGTAATGGTGTTAAAAAAGTAATCAATAATTCAACTAATAATGAAGATGCAAAAGAAGTCATAGAACTTTCTAAAAAATACAATAATTTTTTATTACCAGCTGTAGGCATACATCCAGAATTTGCTAATGATTATAATTTGGAAGAATTAGAATTAATTATAAAAAGTAACAAAGTATATGCAGTTGGAGAAATTGGCCTTGATTATTATTGGGTTAAAGATAATAAGGAAGAACAAAAAAAGTTATTTGAATCTCAAATAAAATTAGCTAATAAATATAATTTGCCAATAATTGTACATACTAGAGATTCTATTCAAGACTGTCTAGATATTATTAAAAATAATAGATGTAGAGGTGTAATTCATTGTTTTAATGGTAGTTATGAGATGGCAAAAGAATTTATAAAATGTGGTTTTAAATTAGGAATAGGTGGAGTTCTAACTTTTAAAAATTCAAAATTATATCAGCTAATAGAAAAAATAGATTTAAAAGATATTGTATTAGAAACTGATAGTCCATATCTTACTCCAGAACCTAATAGGGGAAAGCAAAATAATCCATCAAATGTATATTTTGTTGCAAAAAGAATATCAGAAATTAAAAATATAAGTGTGGAAAAAGTAATAGACCAAACAACTGAAAATGCATGTCAGATTTTTGACATTTAATATCCAATATTATATAATTTAGTTGGAGTATTAAATGAAAGAATATATTAAAAGTAGAATAGTAATGACAATAGAATTGATTATTATATTGTTAATAACAATATTTTTAAAAAAAGAGACATATACTGTTTCTAGTCTTTCAGTTGCAAAAAATAATAGTTTGGACAAAACTCTTGATGTTGAAATCATACAACAAAATCAAAAGGAGCTTTTTTCTAAAGGGACATATAATCCTGTCTATACATTTACTGGGGAATTAACTGGTTATGCTGGTGATTGTCCTTTATGTTCAGGATATTTAGCTTGTCCTCCAAGAACAAATGTATTAAAAAAAGGAATATATTATAATGATAAAACATATGGAAAAGTTAGAATTGTTGCAAGTAGTAAAAATTATCCTTGTGGTACAATACTAAAATTTAATGTTAAAAAATTATCTGAAGATCCAATAATTGCAATAGTACTAGATAGAGGTGTAGGGGGAAATGTTATTGACTTGCTAACGGAGTCTGAAGATTATGCAAGAAAGAATGTAGGAAGGGTTAGAAATTTAAACTTCGAGGTTTTAAGAGAAGGATGGAAGAAATGAGTTTTGAACATAAAAAATCTTTGGGTCAAAATTTTTTAAGAGATAATAATATAATAAGTAAGATAATAGATTCAATTAATCCAATGAGTGATGATTTAATTATAGAAATTGGTCCAGGAGAAGGAGCTTTAACAAAAAGATTAGTAAATAAAAATTGTGACTTAATTTGTTTTGAAATAGACAAAAGATTACAGGATACATTATCTAATATAAAAAGTGAAAGAATTAGAATTATTTATGAGGATTTTTTAAAAGTAGATTTAAAAAAATATATAGATAAAAAATATAATAATGTTTATTTTGTCGGTAATTTACCATATTATATTACAACTGCAATAATTAATAAGATTACAAGCGAGACACATGCAAAAGAAATAACCATTATGATACAAAAAGAAGTTGCTAATCGTTTTATGGCCAGAATAAAAACCAAACAATATAATTCAGTTTCTGTATTTTTACAATATAATTATGAAATAACAAAAATATGTGATGTGAGTAGAAATTGTTTTGATCCAATTCCAAATGTAGATAGTATAGTAATAAAACTTGTAAGTCATAATAAGTATAAAATTAATTGTCAAAATGAAAAAATGTTTTACAAATTAATAAAAGATTCATTCAATTATAAGAGAAAAACCTTAAAAAATAATTTAAAAAATTATAATTTGGAATTAATCGATAATATTCTTAAAAAATATAAAAAAAGCATTAATAATAGAGCTGAAGAAATATCAATTGAAGAATTTATTGATATTGCTAATAACCTAAATTCATAGAAATATGAATTTTTTTGATTTAGATTGAATTTTAAAAAAAAATTTTGTATACTAATATTGAATAATATTAAGGGAGTTGATAGTGATGCATATCGGTGCTTATTTTAATAGTGTAGGATTAACTATACCCGGATTAGTATTTTTAGTATTAATTCTTATTATATACATAAAAAAACAAAAAAAATTCGATTTTAAGGGAAAAATATTTATATTATTATTAGCTTTGACAGCAGCAACTATTATTTTTGAATTTATTATTCCAAATTTAATTGCAAATAGAAGCACAAATGAGAATTTATGTTTGATTATTTCTAAAATATATGCATATATAATGTTTTTATGGGATTTGATAATGTTGATATATGTATTTACTTTTTTGGTTGATGAAGAAAAATTTAAAGAGAGTAAAAATTATAAATTAATAATGACTATAGGTGCAATTGCAGTATTACTGATTCCATTAGCATTTGTTATTCCTTTTGGAGTTGAATTTTCTGGAAATGAAAATACAAATTTACAATACGTAGTAGGTGGACCATTAATGTTTGCATATCATATTTATACCTTTTTTGGTACAGCATCAATGCTTACAATTATGTCAATAAATATTAAAAAATTTAAAAATGTAAATGTATTACCTCTTTATTTGTTCTTTATCTTTTATATATTGATAACATTATTTCAAATATTTTTAAATTATGAAATAAATGAAGTTGGTTTGTTCTTTGTACTTTTCTTAACAATTTTATTCTTAACTGTTGAAAGTCAAGATAATAAACTATTAAGCGAATATAGAAAGAGTAAGAAAGAAGCTGAAAAAGCAAATAAAGCAAAAACAGAATTTTTAATAAATATGTCACATGAAATTAGAACTCCTATGAATACAATATTAGGATTTAGTGAATCATTGTTAAAAGAGCCTCAATTAACAGAAGAAGTGGTAAAAAGAGATTTGCAAAGTATTAGTGCTGCTAGTTCTACTTTATTAGATTTAATTAATAATATTTTAGATATATCAAGAATTGAATCTGGAGAAGAAGTATTAAATGAAGCAAATTATAGTTTAGAAAATTTAATATTTGAAATTAATAGTTTGATTCCATCAAAAATAAATAAAGAGGAATTGAAATTTTCTATAGATATTAATGAAAATTTACCAAAGGAATATTTTGGTGATACTTACAAGTTGTTTAAAATATTAACATATATTTTAGTTAATGCAATTGAATATACAAATTATGGAGAAGTTAAACTAACAATTGATGGACAAGAAGAAGAAAATGATATTATGAATTTTAACTTGATTGTATCTAATACAGGTCATGCAATGTTAGCTGAAAACTTTGAAAAGAACTTTGATGATTATGTAAAACTTGAAAATGCATCACAAAACAACGTAGATAGTATTAAATTAGGACTAATTATTGCTAAACAATTAATAAATATATTAGGTGGAACAATTGAGTTTAAAAATGAAAAAGGAATGGGTACTAGGTACATAATTAATGTTAAACAAAAAATTATTAATAAAGAAAAAATAGGAAATATATTTGCTAGTCATGAAAGTAGTGTATCTAGTAGTAGAGATTTAATTGATTGTACTGGAAAGAGAGTACTAATTGTTGATGATGCAGAGGTAAATTTAAGAATTGCTAGTAAATATTTGGAACAATATAAATTTACTATTGAAACAGCAACTAATGGAAAAGATTGTGTAGAAATGGTAAAAAATAATTTGTATGATATCATTTTTTTAGATCACATGATGCCTGATATGGATGGTATTGCAACTGTAAAAGCACTGAATGCTACAGGTTATAAATTACCACCAATAATAGCACTTACAGCAAATTCTTATACAGGATTAGAAAAGGAATATATTGCTCAAGGATTTAGTGGTTACTTACAAAAACCAATTGATTTTAGACAATTAAATAAAATAATAAATGAAATTTTTAGAGATAAAAGTGATCAATTTAAGGAAGAGGTGATATAGTATGATTTTCAATGAAGCTTTTACTTATTCATCAATAGCCTTTATGATTATATTAATTATTATATACTTTTCTAAATCGCTATTTAATGATATCAAAACCAAACTGTATAAATTAATGATAGTTGATGCATCATTATATATTGCAACAGAGTTAATACCTATGTTTTCTTTGAAATATGGAAACAGTAAATTTATAGTTGAATTTAGTTGGAGAATTCACTGGGTATTTGGTATTGCTTTCTTATGGTTATTCTTTGATTATTGTATGGTTATTATTAAAAAAACACAAATTACTAGCGTGATAAAATTAATATTTTCAGAACTAATTTATAAAATATCTTCAATATTATTTATATTATTTGAATTAGTATATTTATTCTTATTTAAATATGATGGATTAAATCTAAATAATATGAATTATTTGCCTGGAAAAACTGCTGTCTATGTTATTGCATTTACTTTAATTATTATAGCAGTAATTATGTTCTTCTTATTTAAATATAAAGAAAGCACAACTGGACAAGAAAAGAAAACAATAATAATTGTTATATTAATTTTTATAGCAAGTGTAGTTTGTCAACTTATGGTTAAAGATATATCAATAATACCTTCAGGTTTTTGCTTATTTATGTATAGTTTATATTTTAATAACGAAAATCCTGATTTGGCAATTATTAATGAAATATCAAGTGCACAAGGTGATATTGAAAAATCAAATCAAACTAAAACAGATTTCTTATCAAATATGACATATGAAATAAAAGTTCCAATGAACTTAATTTCCAGTTTATGTGATGAACTTGTTAACATGTCAACATTTGATGAAAAACTAGTTAGAGATGATATAGAGCAAATTCAAACATCTGGTAATAATCTATTGGATATTATAAACAATATATTAGATGTTTCTAAAATTGAAAGTGGTAAAGATACTTTACAAGAGAGAGAATACGCTATTAATGATATGCTAGTCAATATTATTAACATAGCAAAATCAAAAATTGGTGCTAAACCAATTAAATTAGCAGTTAATATAGATCAAAACATATCTTCTGTGTTATATGGTGATTCTGCTAAATTATATCAATCTTTAATTAATATAATGGGTAATGCAGTTAAGTATACTGAGGTAGGTAGAATAACATTTACATTAACTAGTACTAAGTCATCAGGTATTGAACATTTGCAATTTAAAATATCTGATACTGGAACTGGTATAAAAGAAGAAGATCAAGATAAGTTGTTCTCAAAATTCACTAGACTTGATAATGCAGTAGAAAATGAAATAGAAGGTAGTGGACTTGGTTTAGTAATTACAAAACAATACATTGAATCAATGGGTGGTAAGATATGGTATGAAACACAATATAGAGTAGGAACTACATTTTATATTGAAGTACCACAAAAGATAATTGATACTACAACACTAGGAGTAGCAGCAGCTACTGTTAAAACAGAAAATAGTGGTGAAAAGATTGATTGCTCTAAATATACTGCTTTAATTGTTGATGATAATAACTTAAATATTAAAGTTGCTAAAAGATTACTTGAAGCATATAAGTTTAATATTGAAAGTGTTACAGCAGGAAAAGACTGTGTATATAAGATAAAAGAAGGTTCAGTATATGATATTATATTCATGGATCATATGATGCCAGAAATGGATGGAATTGAGACATTACATGTACTTAAAAAATTAGATGGATATCAATTACCACCAATTGTAGCTTTGACAGCTAATGCTATTGCAGGTATGAAGGAAATGTATTTAAGTGAAGGATTTGATGATTATTTATCAAAACCAATTAATACTAATGAGTTAGATAGAATAGTACATAAGTTCTTTAATAAATAGAAAGTATATCATAAGTGATATACTTTTTTTTTGAGAATATAATTTAATAGGGGGTTATGTATGTTAAAAGTTGGAGATTATGTTACTAGAATTAAATATGGTAATGATATAATTTTTAAAGTGAAAGAGATAAATAAAGATAATGTAATATTATCTGGAGTAGAGTTAAGATTATTTGCAGATGCGAAAAAAGATGATTTAGTATTAGTAAAAAATCATAAAAAAAAAGAAAATAATTTATTTATAAGAAATCTTAATAAAAATGATTATTACTATATACCAGGAATTATTGTACATATTGATAGTGATGGCGATTATATTGAAGAATGTGAAAAATATTATAAAAACAATAAATTAAAATATTATAGTTATAAATTTAATGAAAAAGAATATCCTTTAAATATAGAAAAAATAATACTTAAACATAAACCAAATATATTGGTTATTACCGGACACGATGCATATTATCAAAAAGTAAACAAATACAAAAATAGTACATTTTTTATAGAAACAGTTAAAAAAGCAAGAAGCATTTTACCAAGAGATAAATTAACTATAGTTGCAGGAGCATGTCAAAGTGATTTCAAAGGATTAATAAGCAGTGGAGCAACATTTGCTTCAAGTCCTAATCATATAAATATACATGCATTAGATCCCGCAATAATAGCTTCATATGTAGCATTAACAGATAGAAATCAAATAATAGATTTAGATGAAATATTATCAAAGACAAAATATGGTTGTGACGGTATAGGTGGAATAATAACCAATGGTGAAATGATAAGTATTTATCCAAGAAGGGATGAATAATTTGAATATTGACTTAATTAAAAAAGAAGTATCAAAATATATAAATGATAGAATTAAAATTAAAGTTTATTTAGGAAGGAACAAATACGAGTATTATGAAGGAATTATAGTTAAATTTCACTCTAATTTATTTGTTGTAAATACGAATAAAGGGGTAAAAACATTTAGTTATTCGGATATAGCAAGTAAGCAAGTTATCATAAGTAATTTTAGATAAAAATTGTTGATATTGCTTAAAAATTGTATTATAATTGAATTAGCTAATGGTTAAGGAGGTACTCATATGGAAATTACATCAGTTAAAATTCGTAAGGTTGAAAGAGAAGGTTCTCGTATGAAAGGAATTGCTTCAGTAGTTGTTGATAATGCTATTGCTATTCATGACATTAGAATTATTGAGGGTGATAATGGATTATTCATTGCAATGCCAAGCCGTAAGACACCAGTTGGTGAATATAGAGATATTGCTCATCCAATCAACCAAGAAGTAAGAACTATGTTTGAAAAAGAAATATTAGATGCTTATGATAAAGCAGAAGATGTTCAAACAAGTGATGATAACGAATAATAAAAAAATATAAGACTATTAATTAGTCTTTTTTTTTATTTAAATCATATATTCTAATAAAGGGGAGGAAGAATGGAAAAAGATAGTGTTGCAAGTCATAACATAAACTTAATAGAAAGGAAAAACATTGTTCTAACAGGGATAAAGAAAATTAATAGTTTTGATGATTGTGAATTTTTTGTTGATAGCATTATGGGATCAATAATAATTAAAGGAGATAATTTAGAATTAATTAAACTAGATACTTTTCAGGGTAATTTATCAATAAAAGGAAAAATTAACTCGATAAATTATTTGGATGATAGTAAAAAGATTAAGACAGATAATATAATGTCAAGGTTATTTAAATGAGTTTAACTGAACAAATATTATCTTTTATATTTTCTATATTATATAGTTTTTTTTATATATTTACTTATAAATTGTCATATAGTTACTTATATACTAAAAAAAAATATTATAATATTATTAATTCTATATTTTTTATGTTTATACACACAATTATATATTTTAAGATATATTATTTTATAAATTATGCAAAAATAAATTCATATTTTCTGATAATTACTATGATTTTTATTATTATATTAAATAGAAAATTTACAAAAAAAATGTCAAAATAAATACAATCGATTGTAAAAGCCATTTCGAGTAGTTATAATTAACAATAGAAAATGGTGAAATATATGAGAAAGTTAAGTGAAAAGACAAAATTTAGGGTGACATTTTTATTTATTGGACTTATAATAGCAAGTGTAGTTTTTGTGTCTACTGCTTTTTCATATGTATCTCAAATAGAAAAAACAAAAAAAGAAATTAATGATTTAAAGATTACTTATAATGATACATTATCTACTGAAGAAGCATTGAAGGATGAAATAAATAAACTTCAAGATCCTGAATATATGGCTAGATACGCTAGAGAAAAATACTTGTATTCAAAGAAGGATGAAATAATAATAAAAATTGAAGACTAGAAAGGTCAAATAATGGAAGAAGTATATAACTTTATAAGAAATCAAATAGATTTAAGACCAAACGATAAAATAGTAGTAGGGGTTTCAGGAGGACCTGATTCCATGGCACTACTATATATTTTAAATGAATTCAAAAAAAAGATGGGATTAAAATTAATTTGTGCTCACGTAAATCATAATGTTAGAAAAGAAAGTGATAATGAAGAAAAGTATGTAAAAAGTTATTGTGAAGAAAATAACATTATTTTTGAGTCTGTAAAAATTAAGTTTTGGGGAGATGATAATTTTGAAAATGAGGCTCGAAGTAAAAGATACAATTTTTTTGAAGAATTGATAGAAAGTTATAATGCAAAATATTTAATGACTGCTCATCATGCTGATGATTTAATAGAAACTATTCTAATGAGAATTGTTAGAGGATCAACATTAAAAGGTTATAGTGGCTTTTCTAGAATTGTTGATAAAAATAATTATAAAATAATAAGGCCACTAATAACATTAACAAAAGATGAGATTATAGAGTTTAATAAATTAAATAATATTAAATATTTTATCGATTCATCAAACAATGAAGATTATCATACTAGAAATAGATATAGACATGTGATATTACCTTTTTTAAAGAAAGAGAATCCAAATGTTCATAAAAAGTTTATTAAATTTAGTGAAACATTACTTGAAAATAGTGAATTTATAGATAGAGAGGCAAACAAAGTCTTCAACAGAGTATTTCAAGATGGAGTATTATTTATTGATAAATTTATTGAATTAGATAAAGTTATTCAAACAAAAATAATTTATAGTATTTTGGAAAAAATATATGGGGATGACTTGCTTATAGTTAATGATGCCCATGTTGAATTAATATTTAATCTTATTAAATCTAATAAATCTAATAGTATCGTTCATTTGCCTAATAATGTGATAATTATAAAGGCTTATAATGAATTATCATTTAGTTATGATGAAGAGCAATATGATGAATATGAAATGGAGATAGATAAAGTAGTTAATCTACCTAATGGTAAAATAATTGAATCAGTTAATTACAGTAATGATACTTCAAACTTTACTACTAGAATTAATAGTAAGGAAGTAAAACTTCCATTATACGTTAGAAATAGAAGAGATGGCGATAAAATGGAAGTTAAAGGGTTGAATGGTAGTAAAAAACTAAGCGAAATATTTATAAATGAAAAGATAAAATCAGTTGATAGGGACTCATGGCCAGTAGTTTTAGACTCTGAAAATACAATAATTTGGATTCCAGGATTAAAAAAATCAAAACTAGATAGAAAAATTACTGAAGAATATGATATAATACTTAAGTATTATTAGAAAGGACGGATTATATGAATATCAAGAGAAGTAAAAAAAGTATGAGTTTTATGCCATATATATTACTTTTAGTAGTAATATTTGGCTCTTATTTAATATTAAGTACAGTAGGTAATAAAGTTAATGAATTAAATTATACTGAACTTACTACACAATTAAATGATGGAAATGTAGAGGAAATAGTTGTTACACCAAAAAGTGCTTCTGGTGTCTATATTGTAACAGGTAAATTAAAAGACTATGCAAAAAATGAAACTTTTAAAGTCACTGTACCATATACAGATACTGTAATATCATCTTTATATGATAATGCTGAAAAACAAAATTTAAAAGTTCAAACAAATACAAATCCTGAAAATAGCACTTGGTTAAACATTTTAATAAATGTTGTACCAATATTGGTTTTTGGAGTTTTACTATACATGATGTTTATGAAACTTGGAAACAATGGAAAAGGAACATTTGATTTTGGTAGAAGTAAAGCTAAATTAGCCGATGAAGGCGGAAGTAAAACATTTAAAGATGTTGCTGGATTAAAAGAGGAAAAAGAAGAAGTTCAAGAACTAATTGATTTCTTAAAAAATCCAAAGAAATTTACTAAGATGGGAGCTAGAATTCCAAAAGGAGTACTTTTAGTAGGTCCTCCAGGAACAGGTAAAACATTACTTGCTAAGGCCATAGCCGGTGAAGCAAAAGTTCCATTCTTCTATATCAGCGGTTCTGATTTTGTTGAATTATTTGTAGGTGTTGGAGCTTCTCGTGTTAGAGATATGTTTAAACAAGCAAAACAAACAGCACCTTGTCTAATATTTATTGATGAAATTGATGCTGTTGGACGTGAAAGAGGTACTGGATTAGGTGGCGGACATGATGAAAGAGAACAAACATTAAATCAATTATTATCTGAAATGGATGGATTTGGTGAAAATGAAGGTATAATTATCATAGCAGCAACAAATAGACCAGATGTACTAGATCCAGCTTTACTTAGACCTGGTAGATTTGATAGACAAGTTACTGTTGGAAAACCTGATGTGAGAGAAAGAGAAGAAATATTAAAAGTACATGCTAAAAATAAAATATTAGATAGTAATGTTAATTTAAAATTTATTGCTGAGAGAACACCTGGATATAGCGGTGCTGATTTAGAAAACTTACTTAATGAAGCTGCATTATTAGCAGTAAGAAGAAATAAAAATTCTATTACTATGGACGAAATTGATGAAGCAAGTGATAGAGTATTAATGGGACCTGCTAAGACAAGTAGAAAAGTTACAGACTATGAAAAGAAAATAGTAGCTTATCATGAAGCAGGACATGCAGTTAGTGGAATTATTCTTCCAAATGGAGAAGAAGTTCATAAAATAACAATAATTCCTCGTGGTATGGCTGGAGGATATACTCAAATGCTTCCAAAAGAAGAAAGAACTTTAGTATATACTAAGAAAGAATTAGAAGAACAAATAATTACACTTCTATCTGGTCGCGCAAGTGAAGAAACTTATATGGATGAAATATCAACAGGAGCTAGTGATGACTTAAAACGTGCTACTAAAATAGCAAGAAGTATGGTTACTGAATACGGTATGAGTTCACTTGGACCAATGCAATTTGAACATAGAAGCGAAAGCGTGTTTTTAGGTAGAGATTATAATCAAACTAAAAATTTCTCTGATCAAGTAGCATTACAAATCGATCAAGAAGTTAAAAAAATTATTGATGAGTGTTATAAGGAAGCTAAAAAAATAGTTTCTAATGAAAAGAAATTGATTAGTGTGCTTGCTAATGCACTTATTGCTAAAGAAACTTTAACAAAAGAAGAAATAGAAGAATTGGTAGAAGAAAATAGTAATTATAAAGTTAAAAAAGATGATAATTCTGATAATGAAGAAGCTGAAAAAAAATCAAAAAAACACACAGAAGAAACAGAAAAGAAATAATTTGAGGTTACTGATTATCAGTAATCTCTTTTTGTATATGGAGGATTTATGAAAAATAAAACATTATTAATATTAGCAGCAGGAATGGGAAGCAGATTTGGTGGTTTAAAACAAGCAACCGCCTTTGGACCTAGTGGTGAGTATATAATTGATTATTCAATTTTCGATGCAATAAGATGTGGTTTTAACAAAGTTGTATTTATTATAAAAGAGGAAAATTATGACCTATTTAGAAATACTGTTGGAAAAAGAATCGAAAATCACATTAAAGTTGAATATGTATTTCAAAAACTTGATAATATTCCAAGTAAGTACAAAATACCTGAAAGTAGAGTAAAACCAATGGGTACAGCGCATGCTATATTATGTGCTAAGAATGTTATAAATGAACCTTTTGTCATGATTAATGCAGATGACTATTATGGATTTGAATCGTTTAAAATAGCAAGTGATTTTATTGATAATAATGAAGGGAAAATGGCAATACTTGGCTATAAAGTAACAAATACTATGAGTGAAAATGGTTCTGTCAAAAGAGGAGTTATAAGAAGTAATAAAAATGATTTGAGTGAACTTATTGAATCAAGTATAATTCAAGAAAACAATGTAATCAAAGCTACTAAATTGAGTGACGGTGAAGAATATACGATAGGATCAAATACTCTTGTTTCCATGAATATGATTGTTTTAAATCCTGATTTTTTTGAATATATAGAATCTAATTTAAGTAATTTCATGGAGAATAGTAATTTAGAAAAGGATGAATATTTAATACCTGATGTTATAACTAAATCAATTAGTGAAAATAAATATAACTTTAAAGTTTTAAAAACACCAGCTAAATGGGTTGGAGTAACATATAAAGAAGATAAAGACATGGTTACTAATTATATTAATGAATTAATAAAAGATGGGCTTTATAATAAAAATTTATGGAATTGACTTAAAATAGAAATTAATATATAATACCAAAGGTTATTTAGAAAAGAGGAATATTATGATATTATTTATTGATACACATTCAGAATTGATCACAATAGCATTAAAAAATAATAATGACTTATTTATTAAGACAAAAGAAAGTGAATATAGTCATTCTATTTATACAATGCCAATGATTGAAGAAATTTTTAAAGAAAATAATTTAGATGTTAAAAATCTAAAAAAAATAATAGTAATAAATGGTCCAGGAAGTTTTACTGGTATTAGAATTGGCTTATCTATTGCAAAAACAATGGCTTACGCACTTAAAATAGATATTAATACTATATCAAGTTTAACAGCTTATTTAGTTAGTAATGATACTAAAGAAAATAAAGCTGCTATTATTGAAGATAATAAAGGATATTATATTAGTGTTTTTGACAAAAATAATAAGCCTATTAAAGATGAATATTATAGTGAAGTTAATGACTGTGAGTATGAAGTAGTAGAACAAAAGCTAGATATCAATAAAATAATAGATTATTGTAAAAATATGACTAGTGAAAATCCTCATTTTGTTAAAGCAAATTATGTTAAGAAAATAGAGGTGGAAAAATGATAGAAAAAGAAATATTAAGTGATACAGACTCTGTATATAGTTATATGAATGGTGAAAAAACATTAGGATATTTAGAAATTAGAAATGTTGATAATGTTATTGATATCATGAATCTATATGTAAATGAAGAAGAAAGACATAAAGGAATAGCAACAGCATTAATGAATGAAGTTATAGAGAATGAAGAATATAGTAGAATAATGCTTGAAGTTAATGAAAATAATAATGAAGCATTGCGCCTATATAATAAACTTGGTTTTAAAGAAATAAGTCTTAGAGAGAGATATTATGGCGAAGATACAGCTATTATTATGGAGAAGGTGAAATAATGAAAGATGTTTATATTTTAGCTGTTGAATCTTCTTGTGATGAAACAAGCGTAAGCATAATAAAAAATGGACATGAAGATGTAGCAACGGTAATTAATTCACAAATAGATGTACATACAAAGTATGGTGGAGTTGTTCCAGAAGTAGCAAGTAGACTTCATCTAGAAAATATTACTATGGTAATAGATGAATGTTTAAATAGAGCAAATATGTCACTTGAAGATATGGATGCATTTGCATGTACTTATGCACCAGGATTACTTGGTAGTTTACTAGTGGGTGTCGAAGCAACAAAAACTTTGGCATTTATATATAATAAACCATTTATAGCTACTAATCATATGATGGGCCATATATATGCTAATATGATTGGAAATGAATATGAATATCCATTAATTTCATTAATTGTATCTGGTGGACATACAGATTTAATACTCATGAAAAGTGAAAATGAATTTGAATATCTTGGTCAAACACTAGATGATGCAATAGGAGAAGCATATGATAAAGTTGCAAGAATTCTTGATTTACCATATCCAGGAGGTCCTAACGTTGAAAAGTACGCTCTTGAAGGTAGTCCTTCTTATAAGATGCCTCAAATATTAAATGATGATTCATATAACTTTAGTTTTAGTGGAATTAAGAGTCACATTAATAATTTAGTACATAATGAGCATCAAAGAGGACATGAAATTAATAAATATGATTTAGCATGTTCTTTTCAAAATTGTGTAACATCACACTTAGTAGACAAAACAAAGAAAGCATTGTTAAAATATAATTTGAAAACATTTTTAATAAGTGGTGGCGTAGCAGCAAATTCATACATACGTAATTCATTAAAAGATATGTGTGAAAGCATTGGCGTAAATATGTATATGCCTGAAAAGAAATATTGTACTGATAATGCAGCCATGATTGGTGCAGCAGCTTATGTACTATATAAGAATAAGCAATTTGCACCATTATCTACAAATGCGCAGAGTCATGCAAGTTTGGAAATGAGTTTTAAAAAAGAGTAGTTAATATTTATGACTACTCTTTTAATATTTCTTAACTCCAACGTTTGTACCTTCCATATTCACTCCATCAAAATTATATGAAGATAAGTTTTTATCATCTAATGTGGCATTACTCAAGTCTTTATTGTATACAAGTTGAGGATCAATTTTTAGATTTGATTCGCTTATGTCTATACCACTAATTTTTAAATTAGTAGTATTAATATTTTCTAAATTTAGGAAATTTAGTACCGATAAAAATTCACTTTTAATCTCAAAATGATCATTAACCTGTGTAAGGAAAGTACTACTATCTACTTTAATACTATGATAGAATTTTCTAACGAATAATTTATTACTTCTTTTTAATTTGTTGATGGTTATTAACAATTTAGATGGTGATTTATTTTGCTCTTCTAATGCTAGTTCTTTTTCAATTTCTGCTTCGAACAGTTTTTCTTCTTCACTTTCTGAGTTTACATCTATCATAACATTTTTAGATTCTTGAATATTTGTTTCTTGTTTATTTTCAACTAAATTATTTGGATTTTGGCTTAATGAAATATTGCTTTGAATACTTTCTGTAGAAATGTTATTATCTAGATTAATTTTTCCTACATTATTTGTCGCCATTCTCCTAGCTGCAGCTAGTTCATTTGGATCTGCCATAATTTTAGGTCTATTTTGTTTTTCTTCTAGATGTTTTTGTTCTTTTAATTCATTGTAATATAGTATCATATTATCAAGTTCTTCTTCATGTTTGCCTTTTTTTATTTCTTTGGTTTCTTCTTTACCTATTGTTTCAAGTCTTTTTTTAGCAGCATCTCTAATAAAAAAATCATTATCCATTAATAATCTATCTAGTAATTCTACAGTACAATTAGGATTTTGAATTGCTGTTTTTTTAATAGTTGAGTTTGAATCGAATTTAATTATTCTTTCTAGTGTTTGAATAGAACAATTTTTATTTTGTACACCTATTTTTCTCACTAAAACATTACTATCATTTACTAGCATATTAAGAATGTCTTCAGGACAATTAAAATTTATTAAATATTCTTCTGATATCTTATTTTTTAAAATATATTCTTTGATAATATTAGCAACTTCATTTAAATCAGTTATATCTTTTAAATTTTTCATTACTCACCTCATAATATATTATCATCGAAGCCTATTAATTCTTTTATAAAATAAATATCTTTTTTATATTTGATGTTTACTATGTATAAAGAAAAATTAACAACATACAATAATAATATTATTAATAAGATTAATGCAAATAAGCAAGTACAATTACCTATTTTAATAACATTAAGTATCCTTAATGTTAATAATACTATAAATAGAATAATTAAGAATAAATTAATGTATTTAATAAAATTAAATGGTTTGTTTGAAAATCCAATCATTTTTTTTGTATTAAAATTACATACATGATTTTTGTTATCAAATTTTAAATAGTATGTATTAAAACCAATTAGTTCAAACATATATAATGAAAATTGATTAGTTGAATTTTTTAGAATAGCTTCTTTTACATTTTTTCTGAACATTCTATAATTAGTTTTATTATAATCTACATCTAAACCAAAAATTTTATTAAATAATTTAGTTTGTATTTTTTTAATTATATTTTTTTCTTCGTAATTAGAATACATACAAACGCTATCGTAATTTGGATGTTCAAGTAAAAAATTATACATTTTTGTTATATGTGTTACATTTGCTTGTAAATCTAAATCAAAAATACATATTAAATCATTTTTACAATAGTCTAATCCTGCTTTGATAGCTAGGTCTTTTCCAAAATTATTAGATAAACTAATTATTTTTACCTTTTCATCATTCTTAGCTTGTATTTCTTTTAGAATATCTAGTGTTTTATCAGTAGATGAATCATCCACAAATATAATGTTATATTTAATATTGTTTAATTCTTCTATTACTTTATTGTAATAATTCAAAATATTTTTTTCTTTATTACATAAAGGAATAATAATATCTAAAGTCACTTTATATCACTCCTAATAACCTTTTGAACCATTTAAACTATCATCATTTTCAATAAGATCACTCACCATTATTACTCTATATTTATCTTTTGTATCTCTAAAAACTAATTTTTCTATACCACTATTTATGATGAATCTTTTACACATGGCGCATGGCATTGAGTTTTTTACATATTCTCCAGTTTTAGCATCTATTCCAACTTCATAAAGAGTTGAACCTATCATATCTTTTCTAGCAGCAGATATTATCGCATTTTGTTCAGCATGTACGCTTCTGCAAAGTTCATATCTTTCTCCTCTTGGAATGTTTAATTCTTCTCTTATACAAGTTCCTATATCTGTACAATTTTTTCTACCTCTTGGAGCTCCATTATATCCAGTTGAAATAATTTCATCATCTTTTACAATTACTGCTCCCCATTTTCTTCTCAAACATGTTGCTCTTTCAAGAGCAGCTTCAGCTAAATCTAAATAATAATTATCTTTATCTATTCTTTTCATACAAGTACCTCTTATAAAATATTTTAGCATAATAAAAGTAATAATTAAATAATTTTGTCATTATTTTAAAGCTAAATGAGTAGACTTAATTGAGGAATAAAATGAATACTAATAAATATAAAGGATTAAGTAGTTATGAAGTTATTGAATCAAGAAAAAAATATGGTACAAATGAAATAAGTAAAAAGAAAAAAATTAAATTTTTAACATTAATAGTGGAATCTTTAAGTGACCCAATTATTAAAATATTATTAATTGCTTTAGGTATTAAAGTTATTTTTTTATTTAATGATTCTAGTATTTATGAGACTCTTGGTATAGCAGTTGCCGTATTTCTAGCATCATTTATATCTGCAATTTCTGAATATGGAAGTGAAAAAGCATTTGAAAAACTATCAAAAGAAAATAGTAAAATTCATGTTAAAGTTATTAGGAACTCAAAGGTAGATATAATTAATATTAATGAAATAGTAGTTGGCGATATCATTTGTCTATATGAAGGAGATAAGATTCCAGCTGATGGTACAATTATTGATGGAAATATTAGCGTGGATGAAAGTGCTTTGACAGGAGAAAGTGAAGAAAAGCATAAAATAATTAATGATAGTATCTATATGGGATCAATAGTATGTGAAAATAATGCAATTATGAAAGTTACTTTAGTTGGTGAAAAAACTTTTTACGGAAACGTTGCTAAAGATATTCAAGAAAGAAGCGCTAATAGCCCACTTAAAGATAGATTAACTAATTTAGCCAAAGTTATTAGTAAATTTGGATATATTGGTTCTATTTTAGTTTTTATATCATATATGTTAAATGCTGTTTTTATTCCATATAATTTCAATTTTAATTACATTTTAGATATGAATGTATTGTTACCACATTTAATGTATGCTCTAACACTAAGTGTTGCTGTTGTTGTTATGGCTGTACCAGAAGGGCTACCAATGATGATTACTCTAGTATTATCATCTAACATGAAAAGGTTACTTAAGAAAAATGTACTTGTTAGAAAACTAGTAGGTATAGAAACAGCTGGATCATTAAATATATTATTTACTGATAAAACTGGAACTTTGACAGAGGGTAAGTTAAAAGTAGAATGTTTTGTTTCTCCCATATTAAAAGAATATTATAAATATAGTAGTATTAAAAGTAACGATTTATTACTTCAATCATTAGTATATAACAATGATTCAAATTTAGTTGATGGTAAAGCACAGGGAGGAAATACAACTGACAGAGCAATTTTGAACTTTGTTTGTAATGATGATAGAAACAAATATAGAATTCTTAATAAGAAAAGTTTTTCAAGTAAAACAAAATTCTCAAGCATAACAACAAATTATGAAAATAAAAAGGTGTTTTTTAAAGGTGCATTTGAAGTAATTCTAGATAAATGTAATTATTATATTACTGAAGACAATATAAGATTGCCACTATTAAATAAAGAATCGATAGAAAAATATATATCATCTAAAACTATGGAAGGATATAGGGTAATTGCATTTGGAGTAAGTAATAAAGAAGATTTTGAAAATCTTGATTTAATAGGTTTTATAATTTTAAAAGATAATATTAGGAAAGAGGCATACAAAGGAATAGAAGAAATAAAATCAGCAGGTGTTCAAATAGTAATGGTTACTGGAGATGCTAAAAATACTGCTGTTAGTGTAGCTAATAAATTAAAAATAATTGATAGTAATGATAATATTATATTATCTAGTGAAGAATTTAATAGAATGAATGATGAGGATGTAAAGAAAATATTACCTAAATTAAAAGTGTTATATCGTAGTTTACCACAGGATAAAAATAGACTTGTTAGTATTGCACTCGAAAAAGATTTGGTTGTAGGTATGACAGGTGATGGGATTAATGATGCTCCAGCTTTAAAAAAGTCAAGTGTAGGATTTTCCATGGGTAGTGGTACTGAAATAGCTAAAGATACTAGTGATATTGTAATAATAGATAATAATATAAAATCAATATCAAATGCCATATTATATGGAAGAACAATATTTAAAAGTATTAGAAAATTTGTAATATTTCAGCTTAGTGTCAACTGTTGCACGGTATTACTTAGTATAATTGGACCCTTCATTGGAATTTTATCTCCAATAACAGTTGTACAAGTTTTATGGGTAAATATGGTAATGGATACATTCGCAGGTCTTGCTTTTTCATTTGAACCTGCATTAAAAGAATACATGAATGAACATCCAAAGAAAAAGAATGAAAGCATTATAAATAGTTATATGAAAAATCAAATATTTTTAGATGGAATATTTTCAATGCTTATATGTATTTGGTTTCTAAAATCAAATTTTGTAGCATCTTTATATAGAGATAATAGATATTTAATGACAGCTTTTTTTGGATTATTTATATTTATAGATATATTTATTGCTTTTAATTCAAGGACTCATAGAGTTAATACATTTGGTGGTATTTTGAAAAACAAAATATTTTTACTTATTTTCTTATTTATAACTATAGTACAAATACTTTTAATTTATTATGGTGGAGAGGTATTTAGAACAACTGGATTAACTTTTTATGAATTTGAATTTATGATACTTGTTGCATTTCTTCTGATACCATTTGATATTATTAGAAAAATAATATTAAAGAAAAAAAGAGTTAAAATGGGAGTTTAACTCTTTTTTTGTATTTTTAATGCTCTTGAATATTCAGCTCTCATAAGAGATAGTTCTACGTTTCTTTGATTAAAATATTCGATATAATTCAAGAATTTGTCATAGTCAAAATCAAAGTCTTTATCATTAAAATAAAATTTATGTACCAAATATTGGTTATATAGGTCAGAATATCTTCTTGATGGATCAGTAGCATGACAATACATGTCTAGATTTAGGCCGTTATGAAATAGTGGAATATTAGAGTATCTACTTGGCAAATAAATATTATCTATTATTTTTTGAGTTGATTCATCTAATTTGATATTTAGTTTTTTTACAAGAGAATCAATATATGAGGAGTTTTGAGTTCTATAAACAAAAGGAGAACTATTTTCACACATTAATTTTGCAAGCAAATGTCCATATAATATCATAAATTCACTTACTATTTTGTTACTTTTATGTTCTTTATGTATTTCTTGATGAGACTGTTTATTTTTTCTTTCCCAATATTCTTTCTTTTTAACATTTTTACTATCAAGTGAGCAGGCAATTGAATATAATTCTTTTAATTCATGTTCAATTTCACATCTTTTGAAATTATCTAATATTAAATCTACACTATTATATGTTAAATTATCACTAACTGATATAACTTCTTCTTTTAAGAAATAATCTTCTATTGTTGCATTTTCATCAAATACAACATAAAGCGCTAATACTTTTTTATTTCCATTTTTATTTAGAGATATTGATGTTTCAATATTACTTGAAAATAATCTGGTTGATGTGTTAGGCAAATATAGACATTTATAATTATTTAACGCTTGTTTATCTATTTCACTACATGGTTCAACATAAGATCCTACATCTGTTATATATATTCCTATAATAGTTTTATTACCATCTTTAATTATACTGATAGCATCATCTCTTACTTTTGTTTTATCTTCATCTATAGTTATAATTATTCCATTTTTAGTTTTTTTGTTTGGTAAATAAATATTTTGGCCTTTTAAGTTTGTTAAAACTCCATATTTGTCTAATATTTCATCTGGTTTTAGTCCTCTTTTTATACCAAAAAGTATCATATATATTTCATTTGCAAATTCATTTTTATCATCAGTAATTGAGTTAAGAATATCTATATATTTATTTTTATCTATTGTAGTACTATAGAAAATTTTAAGTAGTGCGATGTAGTAATAAATATTTTCACTATTGTCTTTAATAGAATTCATAGCAAGGTTAAAAGTATAATCAAATAAAACGTTATGATTTAATATAATTGCACCTTTATTTGTGTTTAATAACTTTTTGATAATATTAATATCTTCTTTCTTATCTATTAGTTTTTTTATTAATGTAATTAAATCATCAACATTAATATTTTTATCCAAGATAATTTCATCTAGTTTATTGGCACATTCAAATAACTTTTCATTATTATATTTATTGGCATATGCTAAAATAGCTTCTCTTGATTTTTTAATTCTATTTTTATTTATTATTACTTCTTCTTCATTAAATTCAACAATGTCACATATTATACTTAATAGGTTAACATAATTTTCAATATAATGAATAATTATCTCATTATTTTCGAAGTTTCCTAAAGTAGAATTCAATTGTTTAAATGTTTTTCTAATTAATTGTTTATGTGTCATCAAAGCAAAAAGTTCGAATTCAACAATTGATTCTAACGAATAATCTTCTTTTTTAACAAATTTATTATATAATTCATTATTCTGCATATATTCACCAATCAATACTAATAATAACATATTAAGTTTATTAAAAACAAGTAATGTGATATAATTTACTTAAGGAGATTATATGTTTAAATATAAGAAAATTACAATTTATTTAATTTCAATAATATACATTTTACTAACAATCATTGAAGTTATAAAATATTTATTATTTGAAAATAATTTATTTGGGTTATATTATTTATTAATAAGTCTATTAGTTATTTTTTTGCTTATCCCGTGTGCTTATAATTATAAAAAATATTATTCTGGTGCTAGAATAAGCAAATTAATAATAGTTATTCTATTGATAATATTTGATAGTTTTATTTTTGAACATATATTGTTAAAATCTATGAACTATACAGATGCATCTAATAATTTTATTAAATCAATATTTTTATATAAAAGTATTTTAAAACCAATATTAGCATTTTTGTTAGTAATATTTACTTCTTTTGAATTCAAATTAGACGAATTAATTAAGAAAAGCATAGTTAATAAAAGGCTTGACTAATGCTTTTTTTATGCTATAATATATAGCACTATGTCGAAGTGTTTATTGAAAACATTTGACAATTTAGTAAATTTGTGGTATAATCTAAGCGAATTTACAAAGGGGGATATATATATGAATAATGAAGCTAGAGTAGAACTAGTAAAAAAAGCTTGTCAAGAAATGTATGACAGCGTACAACCTAGATATAATGAACTTTTAAAACTTGGTGATAAAGCTAGAAGTGAAAGAAATGCAATCGTAAGAGATGTTAATAAGGCTCTTAAGATTTATGAGGGAGTTTCTGAAAGTAATATAGTTGATTACGAAGCAGAAACAGAAAAATTACAACAAGAATTTACTGAAAAATATGGAGTTAAACTTGAAACTAAAATGTATCGTGCAATTAAGCCAATAGAGAAAGCTGAAATCAGAGAAGAAAACACTGCTGAAAATAAAAAATCTAATGTTGGAGCATTCGTAGGTGTTGCTGCTGCAGCATTAGGATTAGGTGTTGTTTCTGGACTTGCACTTTCTAGTTGCAATAAAGATAATAAAACTAATACTAATAATTCTGAAGTAAATAAGGTAATTGCTTCTAATAATGAAGCAGTTGTTGAAGAAACTGAAAATGGACGTTTAGTTATAAAGAGTAATGAAGAACAACAAAATGGTGAAACTGCTACAATAGTTAGTGACGTTGAACAATCAGTAGATGAAGTTGTTGCTGATAGTCTTGTTCTTGGAGAATATGGTACATTCTTTGATGCATCAGATGAAGAACAAGTTATGGCAAGAGCTCAATATATTTACGATAATTATTATGCTAAATTTATGTCTGGATTAGGTCAAGCAGAAAGAGACTTTATTACAGTTGAAAGAATAGCTAATACAATTAGAGTAGTAAATGGTCATTGTCCTCTTGATGAAAATGGATATATGCAATTAGATGCAAATACTCATTTAACTTATGGTCAAGCATTTACTGAATTAGTATGTAATACTCCATCATCAAGAGATTTATCTAGAACAACTGGAAGAGTTGAATTTGTTCCAGCATATCTATTTGCAGAAGATGGAAGCGATTTACAATACTTCATTAAATCTTATGATGATTTATATGCTCAAGTAGCAGAAGGAAGAAATAATAATGATTCTGAACAATATAGAAAAGCAGGTAAAATTCTTGCTGCAAAATATTTAACAGAATGGTTATACCAAGGAATGTATGGAAATATTTTATATAATACTGAAACTGGTGAAATAACTTATGATACTGGAAATATTGCATTTAGCGAAGAACTTGGAAGACTAGTACATTATAATCCAGATACTTTAGAAATTGATAGAAATATTGAAGTTTATCAAACAACAAATCCATATAATTTTGATGCAACAACTAGATTCCTTGCTTATCAATCAACAATGACTAGATATCCATCATATATAAAAGAAGCTGAATTTAATCAAATGGCAACTATATGTGTTCCAGCATGTATAAATTATAGTTCAAAAGAAGTAGAAGAATTAGGAATTCATGAAATCTATACTGCTATAGATGATGGCGTATGGAGTGATATGATTGCTAAATCTGCAGGTATGGAAGTTCCAACAGAACCAGTTGTTATTAGTTTCTTAAATGATTTAGCTAATCAATTAAGTTTTGAATACAATCATGCAAATACATTAAAATTAAATTAGTTTATAGGGGGTTTTGATTATGTATAGTAATGAAAGAAAAAATGGATTTAGTATACTAGATCTATTAGTAAAAATTATTTTTGCTGGGGTTTTCATATTTATACTTATTTGGTTATTTAATAAAAAAATGCCAGATGTTAATATGACACCTTTCTATAGTAATGTATTTAGAGAAAACATCAAGTATATGCAAGAAGCTGGTGAAAATTATTTCACTGATGATAAAATGCCAAGTGAAGTTGGTGAATCAATTAAATTAACACTTCAAGAAATGGAAGCTAAAAATTTAGTTTTACCTTTTGTAGATAAAGATGGTAAAGCTTGTGATAAAAATGCTTCATATGTAACAATTACTAAATTAGAGTCTGGATATGAATTAAAAACATTCTTAGTTTGTGGAAAAGAGTCTAATTATACAGTTAAAACATTAGGATGTCATACTTATTGTCCTACTGGTAATTGTAATCAAGAAAAATCATGTTCTATTGCTAAGATTACTGAATATCAATATAAAAAATTAGTAAATGGAAGTAAAACTAAATATAGTTGTGCTAAAGGTTATACATTAAAAGGAAAATATTGTTATAAGACTACATTATTAGATTCTAAGAGTGCTGTAACAACTACAACTGAAACAGTTACACTTAAAAAAGCAGCTAAGATGGTTCGAGGTGAAGCTAAGTTAACTAAATTAGATACAATAGTAACTAGTAAAAAGGTAGAAGTAGCTGTAATTAAAACAACAACTCCTGATACAACAAAAACTGAAAGAAAAGCATATGATTGTTCTACTACTGAAAAAGTAAAAGAACCATATCAATGTAAAAAGACAAAAACTGAAAAAGAATGTACAACAAAATACAATCAAGAACCATATGAATGTGGTAATTGTAAAACTGTGTTAACAAGTAGTGGTAATAAGAAAGTTTGTGATATTTGTTATAGAACAATAGAAGTTCAAAGTTGTAAAGATGTTGAAAAAACTTATACAGATACTTGTTATAGAGAAGTTACGAAAACTACTCCAAAAACTTGTTACAAGGATGTAAAAGTAACTGTTCCTGGTACTACAACATATAAATGTCCAGCTGGTGCTGATTCTACTGGTACAGGTGCTAACATGAAGTGTTATAAAACACAAAAAGTGTATAGCTGTCCAAGTGGAACAGGAGCTCAAGAAGGAAGTGGAGCTAACTTAAAATGTTATAAAGTTACAGAAGGTAAAATAAGTTACATTTGTGAAGATAAGACTTATAAATTAGATGGAAAAACTTGTATTAAGACTATAACTACAACATCTACTCATAAAGAATGTAAAGATAAAAAATACAAATTAGTTGGAAATAAATGTAATTTATATAAAACAACTAAAGTTAAAGCTACTGCTAAGAAATCAAAATCATCTTATTATATTTATAAATGGAGTGAACAAACTTCATTAAGTGGATATACTAAGACTGGTGAAACAAGAGTAGTAAATGGCAAAGAGGTTTGTGAATAAACCTCTTTTTTCTTGTATTTATCACAATGTTAGTTTAAAATAATTATAGAGGTGAAATATGAAAAAAAGGGAAAACAAAAACATTTCTATACTTTGGTGGTTACTTGGAGTAGTATTACCTCCTGTTGGTATTATTTTATATTTTGTAAATAAGAAAAAGGATAAATTAAAATCAAAAGAATTAATAATGGGTTCAATTGTTGGATTGATAATATATTTATTTGCAATACTTATTATATTTACTAGAGTCCCTGAAGATAATAGAACTGTAAATGATTGGCATTCTGATGTTAATAAAGGCGGAGTGGTTGTTACAGTAATTGGAGCATCATATTGTTCACATTGTCAAGAATATAAACCTATTATTAGAAAATTGTCTAAAAAATATGATTTTAATATGTATTTTTTTGAATCAGATATTTTAGAACAAGTGGATCAAGATATATTATATAATTCATTTGAATTACCTGAATTTAATGGGTATGTTCCATATACAGTTATATTTAAAGATGGAAAGCCAATTGCTTCAACAACTGGTTTTGCAGATAAGGAAACGACAATTAATTTTCTTAAAGAAAATGGTGTTATAAAAAACTAGTTAACTAGTTTTTTTCTTTTATATATTGTATAATTTATTTAGGAGATAATCATGAAAAAGTTATTATTATATTTTATTTCAATATTATTTATTGTTATTGTTTTTAAATATATATTTTCAAATTATAAAATTCAATATAAATTAAATAATTATAATATCAATACAATTTATAAAAATGGTAGATTTTATTATGAAATAAGTGATGGAAATATAAAATATAATTTTGATTATTATAAAAAAAGAAGTCTAGGAAAAACAAGAGTAACAAAAATTATTGAAATAAATAATGAAAATATAAAGTGTATATATCCTATAATTAAAAATGTAGATACTTATCCATTATGCTATGAAAATAATGTGTTTGTAGATTATAATTTAATCGATTCAGAATTATTAGAAGAATATAAAAAAGAAGTTGTAGATGTTGAAAAATCTACTAAAGATTTTGTATTTTACAATAATCTAGATGATAATGAATATATAGCTTTATGGAATTATAAAGGTTATATTGTGATGAATGGAAGTTCATATAAAAATATTGATATCTTTAATAAAGAAAAATATGATAATTCATTATCATACTTAGTTAATAATAAGATATTTATGGCAAATTATGATGAAGAGCATGAATATACAAAATTAAAAGTACTCGATATTAAAAGTCTTGATATTAGTGAAATTGATTTAAAAACTAGTATTGATTTTGATTCATATATAGTTGGTAATATTGATAATAATTTATATATTTATGATAATAAATATTCTAAATTATATGAAATAAATATTAAGAATGAAAAGGTAAATATAGTTGGAGATAATGAAAAAGGATTTATAAAATTTGAAAATGGAAAAAGTATACCATGTAGTAAAAATGAATATAAGATAAATAAAATTAGTTTTAATAGTAAATATTCTAATTATAAATATTATATAAATAATGGGGTATTTAAAACTATAAATGATAATAAAAGTATTTCTCAAAGAATAATCAATCAAGATGTTTCTATTATTAGTGAATACAATAATAATCTATATTATGTTGATAAAGATAATTTTTATATGTATAATCCAAAAGAAGGCAGTAAAAAAATATTTTATAACTATGAGTTAACATTTAATACTAATAGTACTATTTATGTATATAATAATAACTAATTTTATTTTTAATCATATAATACTTTAGGTGATTAAAATGAATGATGTTAAAAAAAATTTAGAAAGTCCTTTTTATGATACTTATGAAATTAAAAAAGGAGATACACTCTATGCAATTTCTAAAAAATATAATGTAAATACTAAGTTATTAGCAGAGTTAAATGGTCTAGACTTAGATGACTATATATATCCAAATCAAGTTATATTTGTGCCTAAAAAGAATGTAAGCTACTATATTACTAAGGAAGGAGATACTTTATCCAACGTAAGTGATATATTTGGTGTATCTATTGATGAAATAATTAATCAAAATAAAACAATTTATTTATCAAAAGGTCAAATGATATATTTTGTAAGAGACTAATACTAGTCTTTTTTTTTGTAATATGATACAATTTATAATAGGAGTTGGTTAGGTTGATAATTAAAAAACCATATGCTTTTTTAATAAGAAATTTTAGGCTTATTCATGGCTTACTTTTTGTTATGCTTGTTTATTTAGCAATAAGAAGTATAAATATATATGATTTTTTTAGTGCATATGTATCCAACCATTATTATATTAATCAAGCTTCATTGGCGTCTAATTATGTAAACGTATATATGTATATTTTTACATTATTAGCAATTATTGTTTCTATAGTTATTTATTATATCTTATCAATTAAAAATAGAGAAAATAAATTTTATTTAATAATTCTTTTATATTATATTATTCTTTTTGCTTATTTTATATATATGCATGCTATATTTACTGGACTTGAAACTAAAGCAATGGATTCTGAAACGCAAAGAGCTTTTAGGGATATATCATTAATTGTTATTTTTCCACAATTTATATTTATATTTATTGCTCTACTTAGAACATTAGGTTTTAATTTAAAACAATTTGATTTTAAAAAAGATTTAGAGGAATTGGAAATTGATACATCTGATAATGAGGAAGTAGAAGTTACTCTTGGAACAGATACTTATAAAATAGCAAGATTTTTTAGAAAATTATTAAGGTTATCAAAGTACTTTATAATAGAAAATAAATTATTTGTTATAAGTGTAAGTTCAGTAATAATTTTAGCAATTGGAATAAGTATATATAGTAAAGTTGATGTATTTGGTGTAACTTATGTAGAAAATCAAGATGTTATATCGTCTTATTTAAAATACAATATAATTGAAAGTTATATTACTGACAGTGATTATAATAATATAGTAATACATAAAAATAAAAAATATATATTAATTAGAATGAATATTAGTAATATATCTAGATCATCTTATACGCTTGATAGAGAAATGTTTAGACTACAAACGAATAGTGGATTAATTATACCAGAATTTGGTTTACAAGAAAGATTTTCTGACTTGGGTGTTACATTTACACCTGGTAATATTCAATCTGGAACAGATAAAGAAGTATTGATAGTATTTGAAATAGATGCAAAAGATGAGAGTAAAGATTACATATTTAAAATTAGAACAGAAAGCACAAAAGATAGATATAAAGAAATAATAATTAAACCAAATAATATTAGTTCTGTTAAAGATATGGGAACTTATAATATACCAACAAAAGTTAATTTAAATGATACTATTTTTAAAAATACAACTTTAACGATTGGTTCAATTGAAATTGCTGATAAATTTAAAGAAGAATATGAATATTATATTAATAATGAGTTGAAAATAGGAACAAAATTTATTCTTCCTGAGTCAACTAATAGAGGTGAATCATTAATTATAAAAATAAAATCTACGCTGGAGTTAGATCAAGAATCATCACTAAAAAATATTGTTACGAATCCAGAAGATTTACTTGAAAGATATGGAATTATTAGATATAGATATCAAGGAAATTATGTGTCTGCCAAATTAACTAAAATAAAAGCAGATTATGATAAATCTAATTATGCTTATTTACAAATTCCAAAAAGTATAGAAACAGCAAATAAAATTGAGTTAATTCTTTTAATTAGGGGCATAAAATACACATTTATCTTGAATTAGTGCATATAATTTGTTATAATTATATGCATGTGGAACCATAGCCAAGTGGTAAGGCCCCGGTCTGCAACACCGTCATCGCCGGTTCGAATCCGGCTGGTTCCTCCATTTTTAAAAAATACCCAAATTTTGGGTTTTTTAATTTGCAGTAAAAATATATGATATAATAAATATGGTGAATTTATGATACACATAAATAATGATAAATATAAAAATATTGATTTAAGTAATTGTTATGTTATTGCTGATTTTGATCATACTATATCTTCAAAAGATAGTAATACAACTTTTTCGTTATATTCTAAAAGCGGATTGTATCCTCAAGAATATTTGATGGAAAGAAATAAAAATTATAATCATTATAGACCCCTTGAATTAGATTTGACTATTGGTAAAGAAGAAAAAACAAATATAGTAAAAGAATGGCAAGAATCAAGTTATAATTTACTTTTAAAATATAGAGTCAAAGAGAGCGATATACCTAAAATATTAAATAGTGATAATGGATTAAAATTAAGAAAAGGTGTTGTTAATTTTATTAATAAATTAAATAAAAGTAGAATACCGCTCATTATTTCTTCAGCTGGTTTGGGTAATTTCATAATAGAAGAATTAAAGCGTAATAATTGTTATAGTGATAACATATATGTTTATGCTAATATGATGAAATTTAAAAATGATGTTATTATTGATAATAATAATAAGATAATTCATAGTATGAACAAAAATGAGGTGATACTTGATAAAGAATTTATGGATAGAATTATAAATAAAAAATATGTAATTATTATTGGGGATCAGTTAAGTGATTTATACATGGCTAAAAATTTACCTAAAAATGAAACTATATCTTTTGGCTTTTTAGAATCAAATGTTGAAGATAATATTAATGAATTTAATAAGTATTATGATGTAGTTTTAACAGATAATGAAAGTTTTAATAGTATAATGAACTTAATAAATTTATAGGAGTAGTGATTTAGGTGAATTTATCAAAATCTAAATATTGTAAAGCAGTACAATGTGAAAAAATGTTATGGTTAGACAAATATAAAAAAGAAGTTAAAGAAGAAATAGATAATGAAAGTGTACTTGAGAATGGAACTAATGTAGGAGAACTTGCTAAAAAACTATTTGGAAACTATTTAAATATTGAATTTAATAATGATTTAAATAAGATGATAGATGATACAAAAAGAGCTCTAGAAAATGATACAGTAATTATTACCGAAGCATCATTTGTCTATAATAATAATTTTTGTAGTGTTGATATTCTAAAAAAAGATGGAGATAAGTATGAAATGTATGAAGTTAAAAGTTCTACTCATATTAGTGATATTTATCTTGATGATATATCATATCAATACTATGTGTTAACTAGTTTAGGTTTAAACATTACTAAAGCCTCAATTGTATATATTAATAGTAGTTATGTTAGACAAGGTGAACTTGAATTAGATAAATTATTTAAAATCAAAGATTTAACTGATATAGTTATTTCTAAGCAAGAAGAAGTAGCAAGAAGAATACTTGAATTAGAAAGTGTTATGAAAAGCAAAAAAGAACCTAAAGTAGACTTGGGAAATCAATGTTTTTCACCATATGATTGTCCATTTTTTAAATACTGTTCAAGACATTTACCGGAAAAAAATGTATTTGATATTAAAGGCTTATACTTAAATAAAAAAGTAGAATATTATAAAAAAGGAATAATAAGTTATGAAGATTTAATTAATAGTGATATTTCAAATAAGTATAAGGAAGTAATAGATTTTGAATTAAATGACAAAGAGGATAAAATAAATAGTGAAGAAATTAAAAAATTTTTAAAATCATTATATTATCCAATATATTATTTAGATTTTGAATCATATCAGGAATCTGTTCCATCATACGATGGTATTAGTCCTTACATGCAGGTACCATTCCAATATTCTTTACACATTGAAAATAAAGATGGTACTTTAAATCATAAAGAATTCTTAGCTGAAGGTGGTATTGATCCAAGAAGAGTTCTTGCAGAAAGACTTGTAAAAGATATTCCAAGAGACTCTTGTGTACTAGCATATAATATGTCATTTGAAAAAAGAGTAATAAAGTATTTAGCTGGTTTATATGAAGATTTAAGTGATGATTTAATGAATATACATGATAATATTAAAGATTTAATGATTCCTTTTCAAAATAGAAGTTATTATAGTAAAAATATGCATGGGTCTTATTCTATAAAATATGTTCTACCTTCTTTATATCCAGATGATCCAAGTTTAGATTATCATAATCTAAGTATGGTTCACAATGGTAGTGAAGCAAGTGACAGTTATTTTAAACTATCCACCTTAAGTGGAGCCGAACTAAAAGAATTAAGAGAAAATATGCTTAAATATTGTGGATTAGATACTTATGCTATGGTAAAAGTTTTAAAGAAATTAAAAGACTCTATTTAGTAGAGTCTTTTAGTATCCTAATGCATTAATTAGTTTTTTAACAGTTTTTTTAGAGTCTTTCTTAGCTAACACGTATAGTAGTGTATCGTCAACTTGTCTTAAATAAATGTAATAATCATCATTTTCTAAAGTAAATTTTATACTGTTTACATCACTAACTGTACCATTAACATAAGTGCCTGTTTTATAGATACTTTCCAATTCTTCTTTGTTTATTTTAAATAACATTTTTGCATCTTCTTCTGTATTTGCTTTTATAAACTGTATTTTATAATTGTCTTTCACAGTAGCATCAACTACTTTATCAATCATTTCAGTATTACTATATCCTTCTGTAACATCTGCAGTTGTCAATTCATTTTTTAACATTATTTCTTGAAATTTTTCTGTATCTATTGAATCTATTCTTCCACAACCATATAAATTTAATATTAATAATAGAGAAAATAATAAACAAAAATTTTTCATATTACACCATCCTATATTTATTATCTCATAGTTGATAATAATTTACAAATTTTATATAATATAGCCGGTGATTTAAATGAATGAGTCATATTATAAATTGTGTTTGGAAGAATTGGATAAGATTGATAAACCTAAAAAACTATTATTACATAGTTGTTGTGCTCCGTGTAGTAGTCATGTTATTTCTTATTTAACTAAGTATTTTGATATAACGATACTATATTATAATCCAAATATTTCGCCTAAAAGTGAATATGATAAAAGGAAAAAGGAACAAATTAGATTAATAAATGAAATAGATAAAGAAAATAAAATTGATATTATTGATTGTGATTATGATAATGATTTGTATGAAAAGTTAATAAAAGGTTATGAAGATTGTCCTGAAAGAGGAAATAGATGTACCATTTGTTTTAATTTAAGACTTGATAAAACTGCTAGAGTTGCTAATGAATTAGAATATGATTATTTTTGCACTACTTTAACTGTAAGTCCATATAAAAATTCTAAATTAATTAATGAAATTGGAAAGCAAATGGAAGAAAAATATAAAGTTAAGTGGTTATATTCAGATTTTAAGAAAGAAAATGGATACAAACATTCTATTGAATTATCTAAGAAATATGGATTATATAGGCAAGATTATTGTGGATGTAAGTATTCAGTTAGAGAAAAAAAGTTAGATTAAAAAATTGTAGTTTAGTGACTACAATTTTTTGTTTTACATTCTTCAATAGTATATTCTATTTCTAGAGTAGAATGTTCTATATTATTATCTTCTAAATAATCTTTAATATCATGTTTCAATTTTATAATATCTTTTTTATTTGTATTATCATCTATTAAAATGTGTGCTGTTAGATAATTTTTAATGCCATCTAATGTCCATATATGAATATGGTGTATATCTTTTACAGTATTAAATTTTTCTTTTATATTATTTTTTAGTGTATCAATATTTATGTCATCTGGTACTTTTTCCATAAATATATAGAATATTTCTTTCATATATTTATATACATGATATAAAATATAGATAGCTATTAGAATAGACAATATAGGGTCTATTATGTATAATTTAAATAGTTTGATTAGTATGCTTCCAATTAATACAGCTATCCATCCAAGTACATCCTCAAGCATATGCAAGTTAATTGCCTTTTCATTATGCTTTTCAGCATGTGATGTTCTATATGCAGCATATCCATTAATAAAAACACCAAAAATAGCAAATATTATCATTGCATCATAGTTTATTTCTTCTACGTGAACTAATCTTGGTATAGCATTATAAAGAACAATAACAGATCCAGTTAATAATACTAAAGATGTAATAATAGCACCAAGCAATGAATATCTTAAGTATCCATATGTATAATTATTATCAGATTTTTTTTGACTTTTCTTTTCAAGTAAATAAGAAACTCCTATAGAAATAGAGTCACCAAAATCATGAATTGAATCTGTGAATATTGAAATACTATTTGTAAGAAATCCACCTATAAACTCTAGTATTGAGAATACTAAATTTAAAAGAAAAGCAACTTTAATGTTTTCTTTAGCATCACTTGAATGTATGTGTGAATGATTATGTTCATGATTATTATTTTTCATATGTTTCACCCAATTAATTATATCATATTATTGAACATAAAATTATTTTTTAGTATAATATTCTTGGTGAAATTTATGAGTTACATGACTGAAAGACTAATGTCATTAGATCCTGGTTATGAAACAGAAATAGCGATTTGTTTAATAATTGGAATACTTTTGATATTATCTATAATAATATTAACTATAATAAAAAAACTTAAGGAAAAATAATATGAAAAAAAATAATATGATTTTTTGGTGGAGTTTTTGGTTGTTATTTTTAGAATTTATATATAAGGTTTTTATTCTTAAAAACTTTTTTACTTGGAATACTTTTTCAGTTATTTTATTTACTATTCCGTGGATATTTATTTTTTCTATTATTACAAGCATATTTAGTAATAGAATTAATAGGATAATCTGTTTATTAATGACATTTTTTATAATAATTCTTACGCTTGCTCAAATAGTTTATTATAATTTCTATTCTTCTATTTTTTCATTCTTTTCATTAACTGGTGGTGGGACTGGACAAGTATTTCAATTTTATACAATGATTATTGAAGTAATTTTAAGAATATGGTATATATTTTTAATAGTATTAATTCCAGTTATAGTTGCAATTGTATTTAGAGATAAAATTAAATATGAAAAAATTAATTATAAGAATTTAATTGTTTATTTTGCTGTTTTTATAATTTCATTATTTGGAATAATAATCGATTGTAATATAGATAATAGTCTTTATTCTACAAAAAGACTAATAAAAGAAACGTATTCATCAATGCTTACAATTAATAAAACTGGATTATTAACAATGGAAGCAATAGATTTATATAGATATATATTTGGCTTTGATGAAAAAATAAATATTTTAGAGAAAGATGTTTCTTTTGATTATGATAGTAAGTATAATATGTTAGATATTGATTTTGATCAGTTAATAGAAAAAGAGACTGATGATGAAATCAAAACTATTCATAGATATTTTAGGAGCAGTATTCCTAGTGAAAAAAATAATTATACTGGGATGTTTAAGGGAAAGAATATTATTTTAATTAATGCAGAATCATTTGATACTACAGCAATTGATGAAGCTATAACTCCTACTTTATATAAAATGGTAAATAATAGTTTCGTTTTTAATAATTATTATCAACCATTATATCCAATTTCTACTTTTGATGGAGAATATATGAATTTAACAAGTCTTATTCCAAAAGAAGGTGTATGGAGTTTAAGAGTGTCAAGTGAGAAAAGTATGCCATTTGTATTTGGTAATATTTTTAAAAAAATGAATTATAATACACACGCTTATCATAATCACGTATATAATTTTTATGAGAGAGAGCAAACTCATCCTAAAATGGGATTTGATTATATGGCATGTGGTAATGGCCTTGAGAAATTAATGAATTGTGATAATTGGCCTAATAGTGACTATGAAATGATTAAATCAACTGTTGAATTGTATGCAAGTGGTGATAATCCATTCGCAGTTTATTATATGACAGTAAGTGGACACTTGAATTATAATTTTAGAGAAAATGCAATGTCAAATAAAAATAAGGATAGTGTGAGTAGTTTAAATTATGGTAATAAGATGAAATCATATATTGCCGCTAATAAAGAACTTGATCTTGCAATGGAATACTTGTTAGATTATTTAGAAAAAAATGATAAATTAAATGATACTTTAATAGTAATTTCACCTGACCACTATCCTTATGGTTTAACATGTAATGAATTAAATGAAGTAAGTAAAAGTGATAGGTGTGATAAGTTTGAACTATATCATACATCTTTAATAATGTATAATCCTAATATAAATAAAACAGAAATTAATAAAGTTGTTTCAGGTATAGACATATTGCCAACAATTTACAATTTATTTGGTATAGAATATGATTCAAGGTTATTAATGGGAAATGATGCATTAAGCAAAAAAGAAGGACTTTCAATATTATCAGATAGAAGCTGGATAAGTGATTATGGAACATATGATAGTATTAGTAATACATTCACATTATTTAAAGATAAAAAAGTTGAAAAAGATTATGTAGAAAAAATGAATAATATTGTTAATGAAAAAGTAAGTGTTTCATCATTAATATTAGATAAAGATTATTATAGTAGGTTGGATTATTAATATGAAAATAGAAGTAGGAAATATAAATATAGAAGAAATATTATTTAGTGGTTCATGTTTTAGAGCAGTAAAAGAGGATGATGGAAGTATCACTAATATTTTGAGTGATAGAGTTGTTAATATAAAGCAAAACGGGATTTATATAGAAGTGTTATCTAGTAATAATGATAATCTTGAACACGTTATATATGAATATTTTGATTTAAACAGGGATTACAATAAAATTAATAATGAATTAATAAGAAAAAACAAAGATATTAAAGATATGATAGACTTATGCTTAAATTATAGAATATTGAATCAGGATTCTTTTGAAATGTGTATTAGTTATATTATTAGTCAAAATAACAATGTTAAAAGAATTAGTAATAGTATTAATCTATTATGTGAAAAGTATGGAAAAGAAATATTATTTAACAATAAAAAATACTATTTATTTCCAAAATATGAAAATTTAAAAAATCTAACTATCGAAGATTATAGAAAATTAGGTGTTGGTTTTAGGGATAAATACTTAGTTGATTTTATTGATAAATATCCTAAATTAAAAGATATAAACACGTTATCAACAATTGATGCATTAAATGAATTGATGAAAATTAAAGGAATTGGTTTGAAAGTGGCTTCATGTATATTATTATTTGGATATAAGAGATTAGATGTATTTCCAATTGATACCTGGGTAAAACATTATATGGTTGATAATTATAATATTAAAAATGATATCAAGTCTATTGAAAGATTTGCTAAAGAAAATTTTGGCGAATACTCAGGATTAGTAATACAATATATGTTTCATAGTAAAAGGAACTTGAAATAGTTCTTTTTTATTGATTTTTAATAATAATTGAACTATAATATAGCCTACAAAAGAGGGATTATTATGGAAGATGGAAGTAAAAGAATAGTTGAATTATATAATAGTGCTAATAACAATAAAGAGAGTATTGCATTATTAAATGAAAATGGAAGAGATTTTAGTGTTGCTGAAATGACTGTTTTATCTTGTTTAGCTATAGTTGCTCGCGAAGCAGAGCAATCTAAAATGCCTAATTTAGCTAAGGAAGTAGATTATGATAATGTAATTAAAACATTAATTTTAAACAGCCTTGATGGCAAAATTGACGGACTTAAAAAGCAAGAAGAATATTCTAAAATAATAGAAGCTTACAAGAACATTGAACCTGGAGCAGCATATGGAGCAAATATCGTATATAGAGGAATGCTAGATAATTTTGCTCCTTATTTAGATCCTGTATACAAGGAAGAAGTGTTTGTATATGAGAATTTGAGATTACAAGAATTAATTAGAAAAGGACATATATATTGGGGAGCTAATAAAGAAAGATTAGAAAGCATATTAGAACATATATATGGTTGCCTTGTTTTAGCTATTGGACTTGAATCAGAATATTCATATTGTATAGATTTTAATAAATTATTTAAGATGTTATTAATACATGAAACTGGAGAAATTGCAATTGGTGATTTAACTGAATGGGATATAAGTGAAAGTGAAAAGAAAGATATAGAAAGAAAAGCTGTCGTAAGTATTTTATCTAAATTATCAGGTGGTGAGGGTTTAATTAAAATATTTGATGAATTTAATTCAAAATCTACATTAGTCGCAGAATATGCAAATTTAATAGATAAACTTGAATATGATATGCAAGTTAAGGTGTATGAAGATAATGGTGCTTATGATTTTAGTAATTATCCCAAAAATGTAGTAACTGAAAGTAAAAGAGTTAAAGACATAATTGAATCTGGAGCTTGTGGTGTATTTGATGTACATTATCAATATGATAAAAATAGATATCAAAAATTTCCTTGCATGAGAAGAATACTTGAAGAAACAAAGAATTTTGATTTCACTAAAGCTGAAAAAACAGAGATAGCTAAAGTACCAAGATTAAGAAAAATAATAAATTAATAAAAAGTGGTTGAAAATAATTGATACTTGTGTTATTCTTTAAAAGAGGAAAAAGATATGAGAGAATTAACTAACAAAATTTGTTTTGTTAAGAGTAGTATTTTAATAAGTACTACTGTTGTTAATTTCTTTGATATTTAGTCTCATCATTTATTGGTGAGATTTTTTTTTGCTTAATTTATTGTTTTTATAAGGAGGAATTAGTATGAAGAAAAACAGTAAAATGTTACTTGATGTTAATGACAGGCCGCCTATACTAAAATGGTTACTCTTATCAATGCAACATGTATTTGCTATGTTTGGGGCAACAATTTTGGTACCTATTCTTGTTAATGGTGCTGCAGGAAGTGAAGTATTATCAATACCAGTTGCACTTGTATCATCTGGAATTGGAACACTTATTTACATAGTTTGTACAAGAGGAAAAAGTCCAGTATATTTGGGTAGTTCATTTGCTTTTATTACACCAATGATAGTTGGATTTGCTTCTGCTGGAAAATCTGGAGTATTTTCTGGAATTATGGCAGTTGGTCTTGTTTATGTATTTGTGGCATTGATAGTTAAGGCTTCAGGTAAAAAATGGTTAAATAAGTTATTGCCACCTATAGTAGTAGGACCAATGATAATGATTATAGGTTTATCACTTGCACCAACAGCAGTTAGTGAAATTGGATTAAATGAAGCGAGTGTACCTTGGAAAAGTGTAGTTGTTGCTCTAGTAGCATTTTTAACTACTGCAATTCTTGCTGTAAGGGGGAAAGGATTTTTTAAAGTAATACCATTCTTAATGGGTATGATAGCTGGATATATTGCATCTATGATATTAGGAATCGTTGATTATAGTGCAATTACAAGTGCTAAAATAATTAGTACTCCTGCATTCTATGTACCATTTGTACATTATAAATTAAGTGCTAAAGCATTATTAACAATAGTTCCAATTGCTCTTGTAACAATGGCTGAACACATTGGAGACCATAAAGTTCTTGGTTCTATAATTGATAAAGATTTGATTGAAGATCCTGGCCTTGATAGAACATTAATGGGAGATGGAATTGCCACATTTGCTGCTGGCTTAATTGGAGGACCTGCTAATACTACTTATGGAGAAAATACATCAGTAGTTGGAATGACTAAAGTTGCATCAGTTTGGGTGACTGGCCTTGCTGCAGTAATTGCAATTGTATTTGGATTTTTAGGTCAGTTATCAGCAGTTATATCTTCAATTCCAAGTGCAGTTCTTGGTGGAGTAGCAATACTTCTTTATGGATTTATATCAGTAAATGGTCTTAAAATATTAATTCAAAATCAAGTAGATTTTGGAAATACTAAAAATGTTATAGTAGCGGCTTCAATGTTAGTACTAGGTTTAGGAGGAGCTGCAATTTCTATTGTTACTAAAAATGTCAATGTTTCTATTTCTGGAATGTCACTTGCAGCAATAATTGGAATTTTATTAAATCTATTAATTCCGGAGGAGAAATAATGAAAGAAATAGTATTAAATCATCCATTAATAACTCATAAATTGGCAATATTAAGAGATAAAAATACTGGCACTAAGGAATTTAGAGAATTAATAAGTGAAATATCAATATTACTTTGTTATGAAGCAACTAAAGATGCTAAATTACATAATGCTGAAATAGAAACACCACTTGAAAAATATAAAACAAAAAAGTTAAATGAAGATGATTATGCATTTGTTCCAATATTAAGAGCAGGGATGAGTATGGTAGAAGGAATTATTAAAGTAATTCCAAATGCTAAAATAGGACATATAGGATTATATAGAAATGAAGAAACATTAAATCCTGTTGAATATTATTATAAGATGCCTGAAAATATTAAAAAAAGACAAGTATTTATATTAGATCCAATGCTTGCTACTGGAGGAAGTGCAATAGCAACTATAGATAGGCTAAAGAAAGATGGAGTTAAAAATATTAAGTTTCTATGTATAATAGCAGCACCTAATGGAATAGAGGCTGTTCAAAAGAAACACCCAGATGTTCAAATATATTGTGCATCTGTTGATAGGAAGTTAAATGAAGTTGGATATATATTACCTGGTCTAGGTGATGCAGGAGATAGGGTATATGGTACAAAATAAGCAGTAAAATTTACTGCTTTTTAATTTATATATTACTTTTTGTGTTATAATTAATCATATGATTAAAAAAATATTAAAGGAAAATTTTATTTATATTATATTAATAGTTTTATTAGTAATAGGACTTTCAATAATTATGAATTTATCTATACAAGATAGTATAGTTTCTTTTGATCACAAATTTATTAATTTTATGAATAGATATAACAATGAAACAGTAAGTTCTATTTTAAAATTTATAACTAACTTTGGAGACTTTTATATTCCATTATTTATACTAGTATGTATATTCATATTTGTAAAAAATAAATATTATTTTTTTATAGAAGCAGGAGGATATTTAATAGCTGGTATTATTACTTATATTTCTAAATTATTAGCATCACGTTCAAGGCCACTAGAAGCTCTAATTAAAATTCCAAATAGTTATAGTTTTCCAAGTGGACATACATTAACGTCAATAGTATTTTATGGTTTATTATTTTATTTAATAAGTGTTCATTCATCTAGACCAGTTAAGATAATTAGTTTTATTATATGTCTATTAATTATATGTGTTGTTGCTATATCAAGAATTTACCTTGGTGTACATTATTTTACTGATGTTGTGGGTGGATTTATAATTGGAATACCATGTTTAATGATGATAATTAATATAATAGAGAAGAATTTTAAGGAGAAGTTATGAAAGCATTGTTATTTGAAGGTGGAGGAGCAAAAGGTGCTTATGAAGCCGGAGCAGTTAAAGCATTAAATAAGAAAAAAATATTTTTTGATGGAGTGGGTGGTACTTCAATAGGTGCAATAAATGCAGCATTTTATGCTGAAAGAAATTTTAGTGGTTTATACAAATTATGGTTAAGTGTAGATAGTCAGGAATTATTTGGTATAGAATCAAAATTATTATTAGATTTACAAAATAAGAATATTACAATTGATAATATTAAAAAGAGTTTTAATACTATAGTTAAAATTATCAAAAATGGTGGTATAGATACTGGTAATATAATGAAATTTTTAAAAAAGTATGTAAAAGAAGATAGAATAAGAAGAAGTAAGATAGATTATGCATTAAATACATATTCTTTAAGTGATAGAAAACCTGTTGAAGTTTTTAAAAGAGACATTCCTATTGGAAAAATGCATGAATATATACTATCTAGTGCATATTTACCAGTATTTAAATTTGAAAGAATTATTGATGATAAATATTATGTTGATGGTGGAATATATTCTAATTGTCCAATTGATTTATTTGTTGAATCTGGTTATGATGAAATCTATGTTTTAAGAGCATGGCAAAATAAGTTAAAATATAAAAATACTAAAAAAGCAAAAATTCATGTAATTGAGCCTAGGGAGAATTTAGGATCAATAATGTTATTTGAAAAAGAAACGGCAGAATATAGATTTAATTTGGGATACTTTGACATGATTAAATATTTAGATAATTTAGATGGAAACAAATATTATTTTAAACATTATAGTGAAGAATACTATGATCATTTATTTGATAAAACAGCACTAAATAGAATGATTAAAAATCTGAATAAAGGAAATACACCAAAATCAAATAAAGAATTTATTATTAGAATAATTGAAAAAATATGTGTTGAATCTAATATTGAAAGATTTAAAATATATAATTTACCATATTTAATTACAAGATTAAAATATAGATATGCTGGTAAAAAGAAAAGTATTTATTATGATTTTCTTAAAAGTATAAAAGTAGATTTTGAATAAATCTATTTTTTTTAGTAATAATTGCTTGAAAAAATAATATAATGTGTTAAAATATTATTACTGACGCAGGTGTAGTACAACGGCTAGTACGTGGCCTTGCCAAGGCTGAGGCGAGGGTTCGACTCCCTTCACTTGCTCCATATGTAAAAATCGTCGCACCAGCGATGTTGAGATAAAGCTTAATTTGAAAGAATTAAGTTTTTTTGTGTCTAAGACAGGTGTGATGATATGTTAAATATTGTTAAAGAAAAACTTGATTTAAGCCTTGATTTAAAGAAAAAGATTGATTGGACTAAGAATTATACTTCTACTCCAATAACTCTTGAGAAAGGCCATTTAATTAGACTAGAGCCATCTAACCTTGCTTATGTAGATCCACATAAAGTTAAAATCAATAATTATACTTTCTTGTTCTTTAATGGAGTTGATACTTTCTATATTAATAATCTAAATGATAAACACAATTTATCTGAACTTGAAAAATACTTTAAACTAGCTAAATGCTCTTAATACTATTCCCTCAATAAGGAAT
>CAMKNB010000005.1 GCA_946414095.1 uncultured Mycoplasmatota bacterium | reverse complement strand
TATTTTAACAAATTTTCCTTTTTTTATAAAGTACCCAAAATGGGGTTCACTTCATAATATTCCCATTTTTAACTTATCAAATCTCTAATATATTTTTTATATTCTAAAAATTCTTTATTATTTTCATCTATTTGAAGAACATATAATATTCTTCCATTCAATTTTTTTAAATAATCTTTTTCACTTGAAGATATATTTAATCTATTAATATGGGATGAAATACCATATTTTTTAATATAATATATTTCTTGTCTAATTTTATTTCTATACTTTTTACTAACTTGCACTTTTTCATTTACAACAAGCCCAGTAACATATTGAGAATTAGAATTATTTATGATAGATATTTTATCTTGGTTTAACTCTAATCCAAGTTTATATAGCATTTTTCTAACAAGTCTAATTACATCAGAAACAATAAAATCTCCAGAAAAAGTCATATCATCAGAATATCTAGTATAAGAAATATTATGATTATTGCACCAAGAACCTAGTTCTTCATCAAAATTTCTCATTACTAGATTAGATATATATGATGATGTTGGACTTCCTTGTGTTAAATGTCCATCATAAGTACATAGTTGTGTAAGTAACATTCCAACTGATTTTGGAAATAATTCAATTTCAAAACAAGAACTATATACTTGATAAAAACTAATATTATCAAAAAAACTTTTAATATCTAATTTTAATATTATTTTTTTATTAACATGAACTAATGCATTATCCTTTAAAGATACTCCTTTATGATATGCCTTTGCATATGATGATATTTGTCTTTTTTCTAGTACATTTTTAAGTATTTGTTTTTGTATGTGTTTTAGTGTTTTACTTGGTTCATAAATTGTTCTATACTTACCATTTCTTTTTAATATTTTATATATTCTATAGTTCTTATCTATATTATTTGAAATAGAATATAATTTATTTATATATTTTTTATTATCCTTTTCATCAATTAAAAAGAGAGATAGTAAAAATTCATTACATTCTTTTTTTCCAATGTACTTCCACATTTTTACTACCTCCCATCGCAGTACTTTAAATATTGTAATATGGAAATGTACTCAAGCGTAAGCGCGCTATACGAAGTATAGATTGGTACTTTGGAATATTACAATTATTTAACATAGGCAACATAGTCCCTTAACGACTCGTTAAAGTAGGATAAACATCCAATCACTACTGCAATTTTATTATACCACAATATTATAAAATTAATCACCAAACATAAATTCTACATATTCTTTACTAACTTGTAATTCATTTGTTGCATCTCCATGAGTTGTATTAGGAAGAATTGTATATCTTACCTCTTTAGCATATGGTTTAACTTTATCAACATCTTCTTGCATACAAGCATATCTATCATCATTATTAAAATCTACTCCTGCACCTGTTCCTCTTATTGCCCATACTTTCATTCCCTTAAAACTTTCTCCCCTTATTCCAAAGTATGAACAACAACTTACAGGAGAAGCGGCATGAAAATAGTTTGGATACTGTGTAACCATCATCCATGTACCAGTAGCACCTCTAGAGTGCCCTCCTATATTAATATTGTTTTTATCACATTGATAGTCTTCACAAACTTTATCAGTTAGTGCTTTTACTTTTGGCAATAGTCCTCCTTCATGCCATCCTCTTACTGAATGTCCCATTTCTGTTCCAACAAAAGGAACAAGTACTAATGCAGGATAACCAGCCTCATCAGCAGTTTTTGATATACGAACATTTTCAGCCCACTGTCTTCTAAAATTATCGCCATGAAGCCACAATAATAATGGTAGATTAGTAGTTGCATCCTTTGGAAAATATACATAATATTCCATACCATCATAATAAAACTTACTATAGCCTTCAGCAACATTCAATGGTTCTCCCACTCCAAGTTCCTTTAATTTATCTAGAAAACCTTGCTTACGTGGATCACTATCAGGCAAAGCATCTACTAAAGCCTTTACTTTTTTTCTTGTATTTTTATCTTTTTTTGTTTCTAATTTATTTAATAATTCTTGTATATCTACATATTTTTTTAATTCTTCTATTTTTTTTGCTAATGAAGTTCTTTCACCTTCATCTTTTATTTTATTTATAGCAATTTTAGCAGCATTATAATTACTATATGATAGATTACTTTCTAAATTATTAATCCTTTCTCCTGCATCTTCAATTCTAATTATATCTATTTGTTCACTAGAAGAGTTCTTAATACAATTTAAATAACTATCTTTATCAAAACTGGAAACACGTGCCAAAAGTCCAACAAAAGTTGGAATAAAGAACACAAGCAATGCAGCTATTATTTTATGAATAGAAGCTTTATTAGCTTTGCTAAGCATGTCTGCATCATTGGATTTAACAGCATTCATATAATTTAAAGCAAGAGAAATAATTAAAATAATAGGAACAACTATTTTAACTATTGTTATTACAATTCTAATTACTCTAAATATTGATAATATATCTGCATTACTACATATTGATAATATCATTTTAACTCACCCTACAATATTATTTTAACATAATTAATTTATAAGATAAAATAAAAAGTTGCATAAGCAACTTAATTATTAAAAAATTCTTCAAATATTTTTTGTTCATCATCTAATATTTCTTTAGTTAATTCTTCTCTTGAATCTTTTTGCTTATCTGAAATTCCTTCTACAAGTTTAATTACTTTTCCATTTTCTATATAGAAGAAATTAGGCGCATATATTCTTTTTTCACCAGTTTCAATTTTATTTCCATCACTATCGCTAACAGTATAATTAGTCAAAACAATATCAAAATATTCTAATAATTTTTTGTATTCTTCTGTTCCATTAACAGTCTTAACTAAAGTACCATCTTTTAATTCGTACTTATCTCTTAATATTTCATTTCCATCATCATCCCATATATCAATATAATATATTTCTTTTACTTTATTTTCTTTTGCAACTTCAATTGACTTTTCAAGTACACTTCTACACCATGGACATAATGGATCTCCAACATATAAATAAAATGTTTGTTTATCTTCAATCATTTTAACTATGTCCTTTTGTTCTACTTTATGAAAAGGATTATTTTTTGAAATGTTAATTTTTCTATGTTCTTTACCACTTTTATTAGTAGTACCATTTAGACTTTCATACTCCTCTTTAAACTCTAATGCATATTTATTATTTTTACAACCTGTTACTCCTAGTAACATAACAAATAAAACCAATACTATTAAATACTTCTTCATCTTCTTTTCCTCCTGTTAACATTATATATCAAATTAGTAAATATTTATATAAAATAATAGTTGAATTAGCTAAACTTAAAGTTGAATTTACTCCAACAAATAAAAAAGAAGTTTGCTAAAGCAATCAATACAGATTACATTAGCATAACCATCTTTTTATAACTTCAATGATTTTTCTTTCTCTTCTTTTAAATTACACTCACTCTCTAATAGCTTTTCTCTTGGAATGAAAGATACTATAACAGGTTCTAATTTCTTATCATTTCTTAAAAAATCGTTTTCACTGATTAAAAAGTGCATATGTCCATTATTAATTGTGATGAAACGTCTATCATCAGATATTTCATCAACTATAAACAATCTTGTAATTCTTTTATTATGTCTAAGAGAAAAATATTCAATTCTAACCAAGTCTTCTTCTTCTAATAAATCTAAAATATTATTGCTATATCTAGATTCTGAATAATTCATTAATTCATTTTCACCATTTACTAATAATATTTCACCAGATGTCAACCTTACAAACATTTTATTTCCCCCTTTTTAAAGTGCCCATATTATAACATCTTAATAGTAAAAAGTCAATTTTTAGTAATACTATCAAATAATACAGAATCTTCCAAATAAGGATAATATTTTAATATTTCACTTTTTTTAAATTATGCATCAACATATTCCTGATAATAAATTCTATCAGTTAATCTTTTTTCTAAATATCATAAAGTAAATATGCTCCGATTAGTATCGATAGCATTATTAATATACTTGTTAATATCATTCTCACAATTATATATCATAAAAAATTCTTAATAAACTTAAATGAATTAAAAATAGGAATCAATGATTCCTATTTAGATTTAATCTTTTTAATGCCACTATAAGGACTATATACCTTCTTACCATCTACTAGTTTGTAAGAACGTACTTTATAATAATATGTTTTTCCTTTCTTAGTAGCATTTTCTAATACTAAGTCAGTTGTATCTCCTTGTAACTTATAACCTTTCTTTTTACTTGTGCTTCTATATACTTCATATCCATCAGCACCATTTACAGCAGTTACTGTTACAGTTACTTTCTTAGATTCAGTTGCCAAACTTAATTTTGGAGCAAGTGTTGTTTGTTTCTTACTTACTGTTGTCCATTTTCCACAAGTATAAGCGTTACATGCTTTTACTCTATAGTAATATGTTTTGCCAACTTCTAAATCTCCTTGTGTTAGTGTTCCATATGTAGGTAATTCTTCTACTGATGTATATGTTTTACCATCCAAACTCTTTTCTACTACATATTTACTTGCACCTTTAACCTTAGCAATCTTAATATTCATTTCATTGTATTCTTTTATACTTAAGCTTACTTTTGGTTTTACTGGTGTAGTCATTGTAGTTACTACTTCACTCCATGCACCATATATCTTTTTACCTTTTACTGTCTTATATGCACGTACTTTAAATGTATATTTAGTATTTGTTTTTAATTTTTTCTTATTATATGTAACTGTTTTTGCTTTTTTGATTGTTGCTACTTTCTTTTTACCCATGTATACTTCATATCCTGTAGCATCAACTTTATTCCAAGAAAGTTTTACATTCTTTTCTCCAGCACTAGTAACGCTTAAATCTACTTTATCTGGCACTACTTTCTTACTTGCTACATTTGAGTATCCTGTACATTCAGTTTCATTACAAGCTTTAACTTTATAATAATATGTTTTTCCATATGTTAATTTTAATTGTTCATAACTACTTGAATCTATTGTATCAAACTTAGTCCATTTTGATTTTTTATTATTACTTGTACTCCTGTATACTTCATATCTAGTAGCAGCTTCATTAAAATCCCAGTTAACATATAATGTATTGTTAGGACCTTTTTCTACACTAATTTTTGGTGTAGTTAACACTGCAGGTGTTTCAGGATTTGTAGGAGTATCTGGAGTACTAGACTTTTCAATTACTCCCAAGTCAATATACACATATGCACCCCAACTATAGACATCTATTTCAGTTTTTTCATTTGAAGAAACATCCACTCCATTAAAGAACACTTTAGTTTCACTATTTATTTGATATCCATCTTTAACATTAATACATAATCTAAGTCCATAGTGTGTTTTACCATCTGCTAGAGCAATTGGTTTCTCATCACCAAATCCATTCCAAGATGTGTTTCCTTCTCCCCATTTCATCCATCCAGTATTATCGCCATAATCTGATAATTCAATATGTTCTGTAGCTGTTGTAACAGTAAATTCTCCAAGTAAACCTTCTGTAGGTTTAGTTGTAGAACTATTTAATCTTAATTCTTCTATTTTCTTTGCAGAAACCCATTTTGCAATTAATGTGGTATTTTTTGTAATTGGTGTTTCAAAATCAAATGCATTTTCTGATTCACTATTTAAATACCATCCGCCGAACGTATAGCCTTCTTTCACTGGATCATATGGTCTTCTTGCAGTATAACCTTCAGGAACTTTTTGGCTATCAATTTCATTTCCACCATCAGTATTAAAACTTACTGTGTATACGTTTATATTTTCTCCTGTTGCTTTGCCTAAATCAATATTTACATATCCACCCCAATCAAAAACACTAATTTCAGTATCTCCATTATTAGTAACATCTTCATCATTAAAGTACACTTTTGTTTCAGAATTAAAAGAATAACCATCATCTAAGATAATCTTTATACGAAGAGCATATTTTGTTTTTCCATCATTAATAGCAACTGGTGTATCATAGCCAAAACCATTCCATGATGAATGCCCTTCTTCCATTTTTAACCATCCTGTATTTGATCCATATTCTTCTACGCTAGCATGAAGAGTTGATGTGCTAACTTCATAACTAGACAAAACACCTGCTTTTACGGAAGTTGTTGAACTAGTAAGTCTAATTTCATCAATTTCAGTACTAGCACTTACATAATTAACAAATACAAATAGTACTATTAAAATAAACACCCCTTTTAGATATTTTTTCATCAATATTCCTCCTTTCTATTTTTATTAATGAATTATATTACAATTATATCACATCAATTTTTATTAACCAATTAAAAAAGATGATATTATTCATCTTTTTATAATTTTAATATTTTATTGTCTTATTATAAAAATAATAAATAGTAAAGAAGGTTTACATATTATTGATTTCAAAATTCTTTTATTTTTTTAATTGTAATCCATCTTTAAATGCATTGCCAACTCTTTCATTTACTTTATAATATCCATGAGTATATGGATCAAATGCAATTGCTTCTACTAAACTAATATCTACATTATCTCCATTCATTACTTCTTCATCTGCTAAAGTATTAACTACTTTTCCAACAATACCCCAGTCACTTTTTCCTTCTAATAACTCGCATTCCATACATATTGGAAATTCATTAATAATTGGAGCATCAACATTATCACTCTTCGTAACAGTCAAACCACTATTTTCAAATTTCTTAGGTGTATTATTTCCTGAAACAACGCCAAGATAATCAGCAGCTACTACATTTTTAGCGTTAGCGATAGACACAGTAAATGCTTTTCTCTTTCTTATATTTTTAACTGTTTTATGAGATTCAGTTAAATTTAATATAACCTCATCTCTTTCTAACATTGTTCCCCAAGCAGCATTCATAACATTTACAGTATCATCATCATTATATGTTGCAATCATTAATACTGGCATTGGAAATATTGCTTCAGTAGTTTTAATTCTTTTTTTCATTTTATCATCTCCTTAATTTATTATATTATTTTTTATTAAAATTAAAAAGATATAAAATACATTTATATCTTTTAACTAATTATTTTCAGTTCTTGGATTATATGTTCTTACTCTAGGATCTTTCATTAGTTTTTTTATAGATTTTTTTTCAAGTAAAAATACCCTTTGACGTGAAATATTTAATATCTTTCCAATATTTTCAAGTGTATCCATTCTACCTAGACTTAAACCATATCTAAGATCAATAACTTTCTTTTCTTTATCAGTTAAATATGGAGAACTTAAGACTGCATCTTTAAAATCAATTCTTGCGGCTAAACTTCCAAATATTCCATTATCTTCTTCTTCAGCTGCTACAAAATCTTGAAGTTCATGTTGCTCTATATCATTATCTACACTTATTCTTTTATTTAAAGAAATAATATTTGACATTAATAATAATTCTTGTACCCTACTAACGTTAATATTAAGTATATTAGCAATATAATATTCATCCGGTGCTTCTCCATACATACTTCTATATTCTTCAATTACTCTATATATTTTTACCAATTGCTCATTACCATAACCTGTAATATTTCTTAATTGTTCAGCTATAGCAACATTCATAGATTGAATAATCCAACTTCTAGCATATGTTGAAAACTTACATCCCTTGCTTAAATCAAACCTTTCCACAGCTTTCATAAGACCAATACTACCTTCTTGAATTAAATCGCCAAGTGGAATATTTATACCAATTTGTTTTTTACAAGCTAGATTAAAAACATATCTTAGATTATGAAAAATTATTTCATTTTTAATTTGTTCTTTTAATCTTCCCGTTGTTTCTTTATATCTTTTAAAAGCCTCTATTTCTTCCTCTTGTGTAAAAGGAACAGCATCTTTAATATCTCTTTTATATAGTTTTATTAAATCTAATGAGTTTGTTTTAGTATCTATCGGATCATCATCATAATCAAATAAATCACTAACATTTATTATATTACTTTCTTTTATTTCACTATCTAAATCAATATCTAATTCATTTTCTGATACATATGTATAGACAATATTGCTAATAAAGAAATCTCTCATGTAAAAATCTCTATCTTCACTTTTAATAATAAAATCTATTAAACTATTAATTTTTGAAGATTCTTTTAAAATATAACAAAAACAATCATAATCAAAATCACTCGTATCAACAGTACTCAAATATTTAATTAAAATAGATATATTAATAATACTTTGTTTTTTATTACCATTGACAAAATATTTATCAATAAAAGCAACAATATCATCCAAAACTTTCTTATCCATATAAACCCCTTAGAATTGTTGTTGATTATATCATATTTATTAATAATTGTCAAACTATGTCATTTTTTAATACTTAAATATCAATAAAAAATATTCATAAAAATGAATATTTTAAAGACAGTAATTATAAGTAATACTATTTTTTTCTAAATCCTAATATATGAGATATTGCTTTTTGTTCTTCTTCTCTTTTCAAAGAATCAGATTTTTCTCTTTGAAGCAAGCGTTCATAATATGGAGTCAATATATCAATATATTCTTTTTGATAACTTAATACTAAAGATTTAACATAATTTATATATTCTTCTTTTTTTCCTTGCTTTTCAATTTCTTCTAAATAATTACTAATTTCTTTAGGATCAACATAATGTGTTTTGTCATAACATAAAAATGGTCTCCATAGTGCAATTCCATTTTTAGTATTTCTTATTAATTTATCAAATGCAGTAGAACTTAAAAACTCTCTTTCATAATGTACTCCATTATAATATCTTTCCAAAAATTCTTCATTAGATGCCTCAATAACATTAGCTGGCTCATCAAAAGAATTATAATAGTGAGAATGATCAGATTTATATTCTTTTACTCTCTCTCCTGATGTTATCTCAGTATCATAGTGAACAATTTCATCATATGGTTCATCTGAAATACCACCACTATGATGAATTTTGTCATAATGTCTTTCTATAAAAACTCTATACTTTTTTTCAGTATTATTTATAACATCTATTTCTAAAAAGCTTGTATTTGCCATTACCTAAACCTCCTTAGTAATTATTATAACATAGATGTATATTATTTCAATTAGTTAAATAAACAGTTAGAATTGTTTTAATAATTAATCATATCACATATATGAGATGAATCAACTTCAATATTATTTTCATTCTTTTTGACTATAAAATATCCAATGCACATATTTCCATATTTGTCATGTTCAATATAATTGCCAATATCATTTTGCATTGTATGAATTTGTTCAACAGTTATTTTGCAAATACCATTTGAATCAAATACAAAGATACTTGGATGAGCATTATATACTTCTTTTACCCAACTAGTTTGAGAATCATAATTTACTGTTTCATATTCAATCTTTTCTTTATATAGTATATATCTATAAAAACCATAAACAACTACAAATATAACTATTATAAAGATTATAAAAACAAATGATTTTTTACTCATAACTATCACCTACCAAAAAGCAAAAATGAAGTGATGCTTTTGAATATGCAAATGGTGAAGATGATCTTTTTTGCTTTGTATATACATGAAAATAATATCTTCCATCCTCTTTTATTATATCAGTAATATCATTCTTAAAATCACCTTCATATATTACCTTTCCATCTTTTTGAACCATCATCGTTTTATTATCATCAATTACTTCTCTTAATTCTTGGTTAAAAAAAGGTTCATAACTTTCTCTGTGTCCAAATTTATTATAAGCTTCATATTCTTTAATATCTAAATAGTAATAATCGCTTTTTGATATTTTATTAAAGAATCCACTATTATCATCACTATTAACGCTTCTATTATATGTAGAACCACCATTTCTTTTTAAAATATATTTAACATATTCACTATCATATCTTGCTGTCATTTCAATGCCATTTATAGTAATATCAAACTTATCATTGTAATCAGTATTTACAAAATAAATCATCATAAAAGAAGCAATTATTATTATTGCGATAAATGTATATTTAAAAGTTTCTTTTAAACCTTCGCTTATTCCATCCATACTTTCACATCCTATAGTAAGTATAGCACATTTTTATTTAATAAAAAAATCTAATTATTTTTTTAAAATATATTCTTTTTCATTTGCCATATTTATAAATGCATCTTTCCAAACATTAAATATTGCAGCATATTGAAGGCTTTCTTTTTCTCCATCACTACTATTTTTTAAATACTCTTCTATTAGCCTGTCTAAATATTGTTTGAATTCATTATAAATAGAATTGTCAATACTTAACCCATTACCAAATCCCATATATAAATACTTATATTTTCCTTTATACTCTTTATCATTGCAATGTTTCCAAGCATCAAACCATTTTGGAAATTGTCTTTCAATATCACCTAATGAAATATCTTTTTCTTCTTTTGAATACAACAATCCATCAACTCTATAAATGGTAAATTCATTATTATCTCTCATAATAAATGTTAATCCATCCTCGTCACCCATTCTACCTGGATTAGTGATAAACATTAAATCATTTTCATTTAATCTTAATAATTCTAATTTTGATATTTTTTGATTTTTAACTTTTGCCATTTTATATCAACTCCTAATATCTTAATAAAAAGAAATTAAATTTCAAATTAAATATAGCATATTTTTATAAAAAGTCAAAATCATACTTTTTTAATACAAAAAAAGCTTTTCATTTCTGAAAAACTTTTAATGATGTATCTCAGTCAAAATTTTTACTTTGAAAAGTGACAATTTCGACGGGATTTCACAATGGGGCGAGATGTGGGAATCGAACCCACGCATAACGGGACCACAATCCGCCGTGTTAACCACTTCACCAAACTCGCCATATAACTTGAAGTTCGATACTAATATTAACATAAAAAGATATTTAAGTCAACAAAAAGGAAGTATTTCTACTTCCTAAATCTTAAATTCTTCAAAGAAATCACTCATTGTTAGTTGTGTTTCTTTCTTTTCTTCTTTTACTTCTTTTTGAATTATTTCTTTTTTTGGCTTTTCTTCTTTTATAACTTCAGTTTTTTCAACTTCAACCATATCTTCATCATTTACTATTTTTGTTATTTCTTCTTGTTCTTCTTTAACTTCTTTATTTTGATTAGTTATATCAGTAAACTTAGTAACAACAAATATATCATCAACATTCTTTTTAGTAAATGTTGTTCCAGTAGATGATTTATCTAAAATATTAATATCACTAGATTTCAAATATCCTATTTCTTTATCAATAATTCCAAATATATTTTTACTTCCTATATTAAATGCATGAGTAATAATATATGGTTTTGATTTAGGACTCTTTAGTATACTAGTTCCTTTTTTAGCACGAGTTATTTTATCTATATCACTTATATGTATTCTCTTAGCAGTATTTCTATCAGTAAATAAGCATAAATATTCTTTTAGATTACTTACTACGAACGAACTAACTACTTCACTACCAGCATTTAATTTGATTGATTTAACGCCTCCTGCTTTTAATCCTAAAACAGGTATTTCAGAAGTACTATATTTTAGAGCATATCCATCTTTTGTAATAACTAAAGTATCTTCTGAATCACATCTACTTACACTAACAAGTTCATCACCATCTTTTAGTTTCATACAGTTAACTGGTTTTGAATAACGACTTACTTCTAAATCTTTAAGCATTACTCTTTTTACCATACCAAGTTTTGTAAATAATGTAACTGGAGAATTATCAAATTTATTAACAGCAATAGATTTTACTATTTTTTCTCCATCACTTACTTTAATAATGTTTGATATATGTGCTCCTATATCTTTATATTTTGCTTCTGGTATTTCATGAACAGGAACATATAAGTAATTACCTAGATTAGTGAACATTAATATTGTATCTAAATTGTTAGCTTTATAAAGTCCTTCAATATAGTCTCCTTCTTTAACAGCAGGATATTCATTTTCATTTGCTGTAAATGCTTTAATAGAATGTTTTTTAACATATCCAGCACCTGAAACACATACTACAAAATTATCTTTACTTACCATATCTAGTTCATCTATTTTAATTTCAGTTATTTCATCTTTAATAACTGTTTTTCTTGGTAATCCATATGTTTTCTTAATTTCACGAAGTTCATTTTTCATTACATTTTTAAGTTCATTTTCATCTTCTAAAATATGTTCACATTCTTTTATTAATTCTTGTAATGTTTTACTTCTTTCTTCTAATGTGACTATATCTGTATTAGTTAATTTATATAATTGTAACATTACGATTGCTTCAGCTTGTTCTTCAGTGAATTTATATTTATCAACTAAATTATATTTAGCATCAACTTTATTTTTACTAGCACGTATTGTTTTAATTACTTCATCAAGAATTGAAATTGCTTTAATTAAACCTGAAACAATATTATATTCCTTTTTGTATGCTGCAAGATCAAATTCTGTTCTCTTAGTAATTACTTCTTTAAAGTGATCAACATAAGCATCTATTATTGGAATAATACCAAGTGTTTTTGGTGTTCTATTAACAATAGCTACCATATTATAATTGTATGAAACTTGTAAATCAGTATTTTTAAGTAAGTAATTTAAAACAAATTCTTTATTTGCCCCACTCTTTAAATCAATTACTATTCTAAGTCCTTCTCTATCAGTTTCATCTCTTACTTCACTAATTCCATCTATTTTTTTATCTATTCTTAATGAATCTATTTTTTGGACTAATAAAGCTTTATTTACTTCAAAAGGTATTTCACTAATAATTATTTGTTCTTTGCCTTTTTCTTTTTTAAATTCAGTCTTACTTTTAACAATTACTTTACCACGCCCAGTAGTAAATGCATCTATTATTCCTTGTTTACCTTCAACTATTCCACCAGTTGGAAAATCTGGACCTTTTACTATTTCTAGAATTGTATCTAGTCTACAATTAGGTGAATCTATTCTTTTTATAGTTGCATCTATTATTTCACTTAAATTATGAGGTGGAATATTTGTTGCATATCCAGCTGATATACCATTTGACCCATTAACAAGTAAATTTGGAAATTTTGCTGGAAGTACAGTTGGTTCTAAGAATCTATCATCAAAGTTTGGAGCCCATTTAACTGTATTTTTATCTAAATCTCCTAATAACTCTCCACTTATTTTAGCAAGACGTGCTTCTGTATAACGATAAGCAGCAGCACCATCACCATCTATTGAACCATTATTTCCTTGAATATCAACTAATATATGATTTTGTTTCCACCATTGGCTCATACGAACCATAGCATCATAAACACTTGAATCTCCGTGTGGGTGGAATTTACCTAACACATCTCCAACTGTAGCAGCACATTTGATATAACCTTTATCCCATGTATTACCTGCTTTATACATAGCATATAATATTCTTCTTTGAACTGGCTTTAATCCATCTCTTACATCTGGAATAGCTCTATCTAATATTATTTCTTTAGCATATGAGCCAAATCTATCACCCATTATTTCTTCAAGGGCATAATCTTGTATTCTTTTTAAAATGTCATTTTTCATTTCTTACACCCCCTAATTCCTATAATCGTCTTCCATAGTGAATTCAACATTTTCATTAATCCACTCTTTTCTTGGTTCGACTTTATCTCCCATTAAAACATTAACTCTTTTTTCAGCAAGAGCAGCATCTGTAATATTTACTCTAATTAAACTTCTTGATTCAGGATTCATTGTAGTTTCCCATAATTGATCTGCATTCATTTCACCTAAACCTTTATATCTTTGAATAGATGCTTTACCAGTATTCTTTGTTCTTATTTCATTTAGTTCATCATCAGAGTAAGCATAATATCTTTTTCCTTTACCATAATCAACTTTATATAATGGAGGAAGTGCGATATATAGTTTACCTTCTTCAATAAGTGGTCTCATATAATGATAGAAGAATGTTAATAAAAGTATTTGAATGTGTGCTCCATCAACATCAGCATCTGTCATTATTATTACTTTGTCATAGTTTGAATCATCTGCATCAAAACTTTGACCAACTCCTGCTCCTATTGTATATATAAGAGTATTTAATTCTTCATTTTTATATACTTCATCCATTGTTGCTTTACTTGTATTTAAAACTTTTCCTCTAAGTGGTAATATTGCTTGAAATTTTCTATCTCTACCACTTTTAGCAGAACCACCGGCACTATCTCCCTCGACTATAAACAATTCATTTATTTTAGGATTTTTACTACCAGCTGGAGCAAGTTTACCAGATAAGTTTTTCTCTACTTTACTCTTGTTTTTACCATTTCTTGCTTCCATTCTAGCTTTTCTAGCAGCTTCACGAGCGAGTTTACTCTTTAATGCTTTATCCATTATTGTACTTGCTGTTTCTTTATTTTCTTCTAAATAATAAGATAGTTTCTCATATACTAAACTTTCAACAACATTTCTTGCTTGAGGAGTTCCAAGTTTTCCTTTTGTTTGTCCTTCAAATTGAAGTAGACTCTCAGGTACTTTTAAACTTACAATTGCACTTAAACCTTCTCTTGCATCACTACCATCTAGTGTATCATTTCCTTTAAGTAGATTATTCTTTTTAATATATTCATTAAATACTTTAGTAAGGCCTGTTTTAAATCCTACTTCATGAGTACCACCATCTATTGTTTTGACATTGTTTACAAATGACATAATATTTTCATTATATGTATCTGTATATTGCATAGCTATATCAACAATAATTCCATTCTTTTCTCCACTAAAACTAATTACTTTATGAAGTGGTTCTTTTCCTTCATTAATATATTCAACAAAAGATACTAAACCATTTTCATAATGGAATATACTTTTCTTACCATCTTCTTCATCTATAACTTCCATTGTAAGATCATTTATTAAAAATGCACTTTCTTGCATCCTTTCACATATAGTAGTATAACTAAATCTTGCATTACCAAATATTTCTGCATCTGGATAAAATTCAACAGTAGTTCCTGTTTGTTTAGTTGTACCTATTTGCTTTAAATCAGAATCAACATGTCCTCCATCTTTAAATGTTATTTCATGTATTTTACCTTCTCTACAAATAGTAACTTTCATCCATTTAGATAAGGCATTAACTACAGAAGAACCTACACCATGAAGTCCACCAGATACTTTATATCCAGAATTTTCAAATTTACCTCCAGCATGTAATACAGTGTAAATAACTTCTGGAGTACTTTTACCAGAAGCATGACGTCCTGTTGGTACACCACGTCCTTCATCACTAACAATAACACTACCTTTTTTAGTAAGAGTTACAGTTATTTTATTACCATATCCATTTATTGCTTCGTCAATTGCATTATCTACAATTTCCCATACTAAATGATGAAGACCTCTTTTATCAGTAGAACCTATATACATACCTGGTCTTTTTCTTACTGCCTCTAAGCCTTCTAATATTTTAATCGATGATTCATCATATTTTGCCATACATTCACCTTATCTCCATTTTTAATTATACAAAATTAAATAAAAAGTGTAAACAATCACTTTACACTTTTATAAGTCAACCATTTCAAATTCTTTCTTTTTTTCTTCATTTTTTTGAGGTTCGACTGATTCTTTTTTAACATGTTCATTTTCTTCTGGTTTAAAGACATCATCAATACCATCATTTTCTTTTAATTTTTCCATTCCAAGTAAATCTATTTTAACTGCTTTATATGGAGCAGCTTTTTCAGCTTGTTCAAAATTTGATTTAAATACTGAATCTACTACTTCTTCTTTCTCTTCAAACTGTTCTAAATTATCTGTTGGTTCTGGAATATCAATTGTTTCTTCAGTTTCTAAACTTGTTATTTTTGATCTTGTATTGTCAAGTGCTTTAAAATATTCTTCATCAGTTAATTTATAACTTTTATTACTAAAAGCTAGTGCTGGATAAAATATAATTGGAAGTATCATAAGTCCTATTCTATATCCAATTCCTGTATTAAAAACAAATCCAAGTTTATATGACATCCATAAAAGTATTAATACATTTATTCCTGGTACAAATAATAATATTCCAAAGAATGTAGATATATCAACAACTTCTAACATAGTAAATAAATTAATAATTGGATACATTGCGGTTTTTTCATTTTTAGAAGCTTTTTTAAAAATTCTACTCCCACCTATCATAATTAATAATGATCTACCCAATGTTAATAACCATATAATAAGCACAATTGTTAATACTTTTGACGTTGTTGTAAGTGACATATTACTAAACATATTAATAACCTCCTAGTATCATATTAATAATACTATATTAAATGTTTTTTTGCAATTATTTATTCAAAATTAGCTTTTTTTCAAAAAAAGTGTTGCAAAAACAAAAAAAATATTATACAATGATGAAGACAGCCGGAATATCGGTGTTGTGGGCTTGTAGCTCAGCTGGTTAGAGCGTTCGTCTGATAAGCGAAAGGTCGATGGTTCAAGTCCATTCAGGCCCACCATTTTATGGCCCGTTGGTGAAACGGTTAACACACACGCCTTTCACGCGTGCATTTATGGGTTCAAATCCCGTACGGGTCACCATTAGAAAAATAACCACTCTTATGAGTGGTTTTTTTATTATTTCAAAAATATGTATTACCTTAGTCCTTTAAATAATACTCTAACTTTTCCACCTACTTCATGTGCTTCAAACTCATTTATAAATGTATCATTAAAATCATTTTCATATTCACCATGTTCTATTACAACTTTAGCATCACTATTAACATTCATCCTATAATTTTGATAGTAGTTTAATATTTCAGCATTTATATAACCACCTACTATGGATAAATAAGTTTTAATAGAATCATAATCTTTTAAAGTAATAATCCCAGAAGTAGATACACTTCTAAGTTCTTCTAATCTTAACCTTGATAAAAGCATCTTTACATCAGTTGCTCTAACATTTATCTTTTTTATAGATACATCAGAAATATCTATATCAAAAGAAGTTCCACTTACATTTATTTCTTCCATTTTAAAACCGCGTGGAAGAAGTAATTCTGCAGAACCACTTGTTGTGGGTATCTTTAATTCATCTAAAAAACTAACAATCTCTACTTTTCCACTATTGTGATAAGAAAATAAACCACGTTTGCATTTTATAGTTGGAGACTTTATATCATCTTCATGTACAATAAGTTTCCCACAGGTACCAGAAAAATTAATACTTTTAACTTCATCAATATTTGTTATATTACTTCCAATCATGACATAACCCCCTAAATAAATTTGTCATATTATACCATAAAACAAACAAAAAGTCATCACCAGATGACTATTTACTTTTTAAATACTCTAATAATTTCTTAGTAGCTCTAGCTCTATGAGATATTTTATTTTTTTCTTCTTCGCTTAAATTAGCTGTTGTAACTTTTTGACCTTCTCCAATAAATATTGGATCATAACCAAATCCATTTTTGCCTGATATACTTTCTGCAATTGTTCCATTCCAAATACCTTTAAACATTTCTTCATGACCAGAAGAATCAATATAACATATTGTACAAATAAATCTAGCACTTCTATCTTCTGCATTCTTTAAATGTTCTAATACATATTCATTTCTTTCTTCTGGAGTTTTAATTCCTTTATATCTTGCAGAATAAACTCCAGGTTCATTATTTAAATAACTGATTTCTAGACCACTGTCATCTGCTATAACATTTTTATGTGTAATTTCATATATTGCTTTTGCTTTTAATAATGAGTTTTCTTCAAATGTAGTTCCAGTCTCATCTACTTCAATATCAATACCAGCTTCACTTTGACTTAAAACATTAAATCCTAATGGCTCAAGTATAAATTTATATTCTTTTATTTTTCCTTTATTGTTACTAGCTATTATTAAATCTTTCATTAAAACCTCCTATATTTAAATGATTTATTTAAGAGTCTTAATGACGCTCCCTTTTCTTTCAAAAGATTAACTTCACTATTAATACTACCAAATATACCTTTTATTTCTTCTTCAGATTCTGTTAATTCATTATTTTTCATTCTTTCATAATCTACATAACTTGTAATTTCTTCATTTTTATTAACAACTCTTACATAATACATTACTTCTGGACCATACATACAACCTACTTGATAAAACTTATTATTATATTTTAAATAGTAATTTTCACTTTCTCCATCTAATAAAAAGTTATTAACAACAAAATTATTTACTTCATCATATAACTCTTTAACTTCATTTCTACTTAAACTTGTTAAAAAATTTAATTCTCCATTTAATCTGTCTAACAATTCATTTTGCATTTCTATCTACCTCTACCTACTTTTACCTCTTCTTCATAATAATTGCTATAATTCATAAGCATTTTTTCATTATAACTTTTTTTAAATTCTTCCTCTATCAATATTAATTTTGTAAGAATTTCTTTATATTCACTATCTAACATATATTGTCTATATTTATTTATTATAATTCCTTTTAATCTATTAATTTCATCTAATACCATACCTGTATCATCTTCAGTTGTTCCTTCATCGTTTAAAATACGTAACATGAATTTAATTATTTTATCTATTTTTCTATTAATTCTTTTCTTAATATAGTTTTTTCTTAATTCTTCGTCAATTAAAATAATTTTCTTTGCTTTTATTTTAAGACCTGGAACTTCATTTTTAGGATTAACATTTAATCCAACCATGTTAACATTATAATACATGAGTCTCATGTTATCATTGTTTTTATCAATTACGTACTTCATATTACCACCCTTATAATAAATCGTCTCTGTATTCCTTTGTTATCCTTTTTCTTTCACTTTCTCTATATTCATTTATTAACTTATGATTTCCACTTACTAATACTTCTGGAACTTCCATTCCTCTAAAGTTTCTTGGCTTAGTATATACTGGATAATCAAGCAAATTATCATTAAAACTTTCATATAATAAACTATTACTTGTAATTACACCATCTATTAATCTAATAACAGAATCACTTATCATCATTGCTGCTAATTCTCCACCAGTTAAAATAAAATCACCTATACTTACAAGTTCATCTGCAAGTGTATATATTCTTTCATCAAATCCTTCATAATGTCCACAAATAATTATTAAATGTTTCTTATCTTTTAATTCATATGCTTTTTTCTCATTATATGTTTTTCCTCTTGGTGTTAAAAGTATTACATGAGATTCTTTAGTTCTAATACTTTCTACTGCATTAAATACAGGCTCACACATTAGTATCATCCCACCACCACCACCAAATTGATAATCATCAACTTGATTGTTTTTATATGGTGTAAAATCTCTAATATCGATAATATTAATTTCCACTTTTTCTTTCTCTATTGCCCTTTTAATAATACTTTCTGTTTTAAAACCATCAAACATATTAGGAAATAAAGTTAGTATATCTATTCTCATAAAAACACCTCTATATCATGCATATATATAATTTTATTTTCCTTATCTATTTTACTTATAAAGTCTTTATTATATGGAATAAATTTATTATTTAATTTAATTATTTTATTTCCATTGTCACATCTATATTCTTCTATTTGACCAATACTATTATTATCAATATAAACTTGATAATTTATAAAATCACTTTCTAATATTTCATCATCTTTTAATGATAGACTATCTTCATCAACATAAACAACTTCACCTTTATATTTAAGTACATCATTTATATAATCAATACCTACAAATTTAATCATATCATATTGTTTATGAACTCTATATGTTTCTATTACTTCTGGAGTTTTAAATTGACCAATATATAGAACAGAATCTTTTTTAAAAATTCTATCTTTATATTCAAAATTACTTATTAATCTTACTTCACCTTTTAAAGCATGAGTATTAACTATTTTTCCAACTTTGATATATTTCATTATTACCTCTTATACATATGATATAAAACAATTCCACTAGATACTCCAACATTTAAACTTTCACATTTATTATTCATATCTATTCTAATATTTAAATCACATAATTCTAAATATTTATTATTAACTCCATTACCTTCATTACCAAATATTATAGCAAACTCATTTGTTTTTTCAACATTTAAAAGTGAAATAGATGATTTTAATGATGTACCATATAATTTTATATTTTCATTCTTAATTGTATCTATAACATTATCTAAATCAGCTATTATTATATTTATGTTATATATCATTCCACCAGTGCTTCTTAAAACTTTTTCATTGTATGGACTAACACTATTTTTAGAAAAAACTACAGTATCCACATCAAAAGCAACACTATTTCTAATAATAGTACCAGCATTTCCAGGATCTTGAATATCATCTAATAAAACTATTTTTTTACCAAGTGTATTTTTATTTATATATTTAGATATTCCAATTAATCTTGGGGTACTTTTCATATCACTTATACTTCTCATTACTTCACTAGTAACATATGTATATGGAAAATCATATTTCACTACTGTTCCATCTAACACATATAATTCAACTAACAAATTATTTTTTATTGCTTCTTCTACAAGATTCTCTCCCTCTATTACGAAAAGTCCCTCATTCATCGAATCTTTTTTATTTAATAATTTTCTTATATGTTTAATTTTAGAATTATCTTTTGAAGTTATTATCATAATTATTCCTCCTTTAGGACTTTTTGATTTTCTTTATAATTTGGTTTATATTTTTTAACATATTTCCAAAATGCTTTAGAATGATTAAATTCAATCAAATGACATAATTCATGTACTATTACATAATCTATTTCATCTATACTATATTTTATTAATTCAAAGTTTAATTTAATTAATTTTTGTCTTTTATTACAATATCCCCACTTTCTTGTCATTTTACCAATTAATACTTTTGGATAAGGAATATTTTCCTCAAATAAGTCATAACACACTTTAACTCTTTCATTAAATATTCTTGATGCTTCATTTTTTAAAAAAGTATTTAAATAAGTCTTATTTTTTACAAATACTCTATCATCTACAAATTCAATTTTAGATACTGTATTTAGTATTATAACATCATACTTTTTACCTAAATAATAAAACTCTTCCTTTTTTTGTTCTTTCTTTTGTAACCTATTATCACTTTCAATTATGCTATCTTCATTAGCAGTAATAAATGATAAAATCATACCTTTAGTAACAAAATAATTACAAGATATATATATACCATCTGGTTTAACTCTTAAATACATGTTCTTATTATTTTTACGAGTTATATAAACATTGAATACTTTACCACCAAGTTCTATTTGCATAATTTAACCTCTACAAAAATTATATCATTTTTAATTACATAAAAAAAGAAGTTCAATTGAACTTCTTAATTTTATTCACCTGTTTCTTCTTCTACTTCAGGAACTACTACTGGAGTTACTGGAGCAGGAGTTTCATCTTCCTCTTTTTCAGTCTTTGGTTCTTCTACTTCTGGTTTAACAGTTTCAGCTTTTGGTTCTTCACTTTCAGTTGGTTCTACTGTTTCAGGAGTAGGATTTTCAACTACTGGAGTTGTTGGAACAGATGGAGTTTCAACTACTTCTTCGTTTGTAGTAGGTTTACTTGGTTCTGATGGCTCTGTTGACTCATCACCACTTGCTGGATTTTCTGGTTGTTCTTGATCTACTGGTGTTGATTCTTCAGTTCCACTTTCATTAGAACCAGTGTTGCCTTCTTGTCCTTCAGTTCCTTCATTACTATTACCTTCTGGAGTTGTAATTGTTGGTTCAGTTGAATCTTGACTGTTATCTCCTGACTCACTACCAACTTTATCATTTTCAGTTTCAGTTGTAGGATTATCTACCACTGTTTCATTTCCTTCTTCATTTTCTCCGGTTTCATCAGTTGAACCTTGGCCTACCACAGGTTCAGTTGTTTCATTTCTATCAACTATTGTTTCTTCTTCAGTATTTTCTTCATCTGCTACTACTTCATCATTATTAGTAGTAAATACAGCGTATAGATTAATTACATTATCACTATTTGCATAATTAACAATATTTTTATCAAGTGTTGCTACTTTATCGCCATTTTCTTTTGCAGTATACCATCCATCAAATACACCCTCATCACTTTGAGCTGGATTTAAAGCTGTTATCTCATCTTCCACAGTGTAAGTTGTAGGATTTCCTTCAACTTCTACATCATAGACAACTGTATATTCAACCAATTCACATACCATATAAATATTAGTATTTTCTGTTACAGCATTAAATTCATACTCAGTAGTCATTTCTTCATCGCTATAATATTTGCAACTAGTATATCCTGTAGGTTCATATTTTTCTGCTGAAGTTCCATCTTCAACACTAACAATTTCATTTGTATCATTTACAATAAATGTTACCATATGAGTTGTTGTATCTTCACCAGTTTCATCTGTAGTATTTTCTGTTGTATCTTCTTTAGTAGCTTTAGTTTTCTTAGTTACTTTTCTAACTACTGGTAAAGGCTTTTCATAATCATAATTATAATTATGTGATTCTTCCTTCTTATCATCTTTTTTCTCATTTGGAACTACTGTATCATCTACTGGTTTTTCTGGTTCTGGTGTCTTCTCTTTTTGACATCCAACTAGTAAACCAATAACAGTTCCAACGATGACTAAAATTGCTATTGCTATGAATACAATTAATCTCTTATCTCCATCTTCTTCTAAGAAGTTTTCTTCTACTTCTTCAGCTTTAACCTCTCTTACTCTTGGTTGTTCTTTAACGCCACTAGAAGTATGATTACGAGAATTATTATATGTCTTCTTTTTAGCAGTAGTCTTTGTAGTCTTACCTTCTTTCATATAACCCTCCTTTATGTAAGCACCCGCTTACTACTCTAATAATCATTATAGTAGTCTTATTTTTATAAATCAATATTTTGTGTAAATTTTTTGTAAAATTGCTATTAAAATATAGACAAAAAAAAGAAGTTATCTCTAACTTCTAAAAATCTCTATTTCTTAAGAAAGAAGGAAGTTCTAATTCTTCATCATCTTCTACTTCTTTTTCAGTAATTCTCTTTTCTCTTGTTTCTCTTTCACCTTCAATTGAACGATAAAGTGGCTCAGTTGAATCTTCAAAACCTGTTGCTATTACTGTAACAATAATTTCATCTGTTAATGATTCGTTAATAACTGCACCAAATATGATGTTAACATCTGTATTAGCAGCTGCTCTAACAACTTCAACAGCATCTTCTGCTTCGAAAAGTCCCATTGAATTTCCACCAGTTATATTTACAATACAATCTGTGGCTCCATTTATTGTTTGCTCTAATAATGGACTATTTACAGCTTGTTTAGCAGCTTCTACAGCTCTATTATCACCAAATCCTACACCAATACCAATTAGTGCATCTCCTTTTTCTTCCATTATTGTTCTTACATCTGCAAAATCTAAGTTAACAAGACCGGGAACACTAATTAAGTCAGATATTGATTGAACACCAAGTCTTAACACATTATCAACTTCTTGGAATGCTAAGTTAAGTGGTGTAGATCTATCAATTAAATCTCTTAATCTATCATTTGGAATTACAACAATTGTATCAACATGTTTTCTAAGTTCATCCAAACCAACTAAAGCATAATCCATTCTCTTTTTGCCTTCGAATTTGAATGGTTTTGTTACAATTGCTACTGTTAAGCATCCCAAATTTTGCGCTATTTCTGCAATTACAGGGGCAGCTCCAGTACCAGTTCCACCACCAAGTCCACAAGTAATAAATACCATATCTGCTCCACGTAAAGCATCTTCAATTTCTTGTTTTGCTTCAAGAGCAGCTTCTCTACCTACTTCTGGTCTTGTTCCAGCGCCTCTTCCTTTAGTGATAGTTTCACCAAGTTGGATTTTGTGTTCGGCATGAGAAACATTTAGTACTTGTTGATCAGTGTTAGCAACAATAAATTCAACTCCTCTAAGTCCAGAATCAATCATTCTATTAACAGCATTACATCCACCGCCACCAACACCAATAACTTTAATATCTGCTATTTGATCCATTTCTAATTTGTTATTCATATTTCACTCCTTAATTGTTGAAAAAGTATCCATATACTTTTCCGAGTATTGTATTATTATTTGATTTTTTTGTATTTACTAATTCATTTTGACTTTCTTCATCAACTGTATAAGCTAATTTATTTCTAAATGATAACTTTTCATGATAATATTTAATAAATCCTAAAGCACTTGAATACTTATTATGTCTACAGCCAATTTCTTTTACTTTGTAAATTTCAATTTCTCTTCCAAACACTTCATCGACTACTAAATTAAAGTCGTTTGCTTCACTTACTCCCCCTGTAACTATTATATAACTAATTTCAAGCTTTGTTAAGAGGTTAATTTGCTTTTTAGATAGTTCCAATATCTCTCTAATTCTTGAATAAATTATTTCACTTATTTCATATTGATTTATCTTTATATCCTCTTCTTGATTAGTTACAACTTCTTCACTCCATGATGTTGAAGCATTTCTCTTATGAGCAAGTGCAAATTTTTCTTTTAATTCCCTTGCTCTAGTTCTACTTATATCATATATATAACATATATCTCTATCTATATTTTTACTTCCTAGTTCTATATTTTCTGTTTCAACAAGTATACCTTTTTTAAATATACTTACCTCTGTCTTTTCATCTCCTATGTTAATAACAGCTGTATTCTTTTTATCAAGTTCATTATTCTTAAATTCATAGTAATCACAAACACATCCAAAATTAATATCTACTACACTAACATTTATATTTTCAAGCAATGATATAGCAGTATAAACATTTCTCTTTGGAGCTAAACTAAGTACTGCCTTACATCTAAGTTTTTCTGCTTTCATACCTTTAGGATCTTTAGTTTTTTTGTCTTCATCAACTAGAAATTCTATTGGCATTATAGATATAAATTCCTTATTATTTGGAACTTTATTATATACACACGCTTGTAAACATCTTACTATATCTGGACTGTCAACTATACCTTCTGGATTTGTTATTGTACTTACACCCTCTGTTACTATAAATTCAGCATAGTATGAAGGAACTATTAATATTACTTTATTAATCTTAATGTTTAGCATTTCTTCACTTCTTGAAAACAATTCTTTTATTGATATTAATGCTTCTTCAGGATTAGTTATAATTCCTTTTTTTACGCCTTTAGATTTCACCTCAGATACACATAAGACATGTACTTCATTTTTATACACTTCGCCTACTACTAACTTTACTGTAGATGAACCAATATCTAAACTTGATATTATTTCTTTCATGTATCCTCCTTACAATCTATTTTTTATTATATCAAAATTAATATTTTTTTTAAAGTTTAACTTCTTGAAATACATAATTAATATTAAAATTATAATATGAATCTTCTATTTTTTCTTTACCATTATATTTTATTTTAACAAATAATTTTTTACTTTCTCCACCTTTAATAATTGTATTCTTTTCTAATGAACTAATTATTTCTATTTTAGATAAGTCAACATTACTATCAATATTAGCATATGAAAAGTTATCAACAAAAACATCTTTAGAACCAATATTCTTTAAATCTAATGATAATTCAATTTCTTTATTTTCTATTATATTATTTACTCCAATATGAATACTATCTTCATCATTATTAATTTTAACTTTTGCATCATCATTTTCTACTAGTACATTACTAAATACGATATCATAGTATCCATTATTTATTTTTATTGTACCTTTTTCTGAATAATGCAAATCCAAATATGTGAATGTAATACTTACTACTAATATAATTGATAGAATTAATAAAATTATATATTTTAAAGTATTCTTCATTAACACCCTTCCATTCTATTAAAATAATACCACAATTACACAAAAAAAGCATTAGTTTTTTTACTAATACTTATTTAACGATAGCTACAGCTGATGTTGAAGATGCTACTTTTAATAATTCCTCACTTGTAAGATTAGTTCCAATTAAGTAATAATCTTTACCATCCATAGACCAATTAAGTGATGAATCATTCAAATTACCTAAAACATTTTCATAAAATACAAGTTCACCTGATGTAGTTGTTACTTCAAAATCTTCTGGATTTTTTGAAGCCTCCTCTATTAATATAAAAGATTTATCTCCACTAAATGTTAGTATTACTCTCTCAGTAGAATCAGTTTTAACAGTTTCCTCACTCTTGAATTTTGTTCCATTTGGTAAATACATTGGATATACTACTTCATCTAACTTACTAACACTTTCATCATTATTTGAAATTTCCATATTTTCAATTTCAAAATAATCACTATTTATCTTATTATCAAATTCTACTTTAGATATTTTAAATGTTATATTTTCTTCACCGTTTCTATCAAGAACTTGAACAAGTTCTGGTACCATATCCTTATTAAATGTAATTTTTTGACTTAATAAATTAGTATTATTTGGATAATTTACTGTAGATGATAATAAGTATTTATCATCTTTTTCTTCAAATATAACATTTGAATCATTTTCTAAATCTTTTAATAAAGATGATAATATATATGCTTGACTACTATTAAATGGCCATTCACTCTGAAATTTAAAACTTTTATTTAAACTTGGAGTAATTACATAAACACCTGACTTATTTTTAAGTATTATTTGTTCATGGTTAGTATCTTTATTTTTTAAACTAGCTTTATAGTAATCATCTTTTAAATAATCAACTACCACATCATATGAATATACATCTTCATTACTAACTATATCCATTTGACCAGTTAACGTGTAAGATTTACTATTTTCTATATTTGTTTTAAATTTCTCAATAGCACTCTTACTATCCATTTTATTACATCCTACTAACATAAGACATGACATTAATAATAATATAATTTTTTTGATATTAATTCCCCCTTCTTGATAAATTATATTTTAATTTTTAATTTTATATGAATATTATTTATAAAAACGCACAAAATATTAATAAGTAAGGAGGAATCATGAATACATTATACAAAGTATGTTTAACACTCATAATAATTGGGGCCGTTAACTGGGGTATGATAGGTCTTTTTGACGTGAATTTAGTTACACTATTATTCGGAGAAGACTCAGTTCTATCTAACATTGTATATGCTCTTGTTGGTATTAGTGGCCTAATATGTACAGGACTATTATTGAAACCATTAGATGAACACCATGACTAATGGTTTTAATATAATAAAAATAGCCGATTATTCGGCTTTTATAATGTCTTTTTGTTATTATTTGATAATTGATCAATTATCTCTTTATATACTCTTTCAATTGTGTATTCAGTATTCTTTTGACCATAAAGTTCATAATTTCCATCTTGAAAGTATTTTCTATCTATTAAAAAGTATTCATTTTCTGTTAATTCTTTAGCTAATAATAAATCATTGCTTCCATATAAAATTAGATAATTATAATATTTAGGATTAACAAATGAATAATCTCTATCATTTTTATGTATTAATGGTATTGTTCTTCTAAAATTCATTCCAATAAATGTGGAGGACATTAAAAAATCAAATAATCTAACAAATTTATTACCAGGTTTATTATTACATAATTTAACATTGTTTGGATTATTGCTTTGTACTAATGCTGAATTATATCCATTTGTTAATAAAATCCAAAAACTATCACAACCACTATAATCAATAATAGATTCACCACTAATACCAAGTAATTCTTCATACCCACCATTAAGAACATATTTACAAGTACTATTAATTAGTCTTTTTGTTCCATCACTAATTAATGACTTTACACTTTCATCTAAATCATTTATTTCAGCAATAATATAGTTTAGTGAAGATACTTCATCTGATATAATTTCATCAGGTATTTTTATTTCATAACCAGTTTGTGCATTAATATACATAATTATTTTATCTATAATACTTATTTTTTCTTCATTAGTTTCATGTAAAATATCAGGTTTTACTTTTAAGTATATATCACCATTTAATAAATATTCCATAGTACACCTCAAAAATAATTGTATATTATATCATTAAAAATAAAATAAAAAAAGTAGATTTCTCTACTTTAATTACTAAATTATAATCCTAAAGAATTTCTATCAATTTTTATTCCAGGACTCATAGTTGATGATAAATTTACACTCTTAATGAATGTACCTTTTACACCTGTAGGTTTGTTTTTAACGATTTCATTAATAATTGCTCTTAAGTTTTCTTCAAGTTTTGCTTCAGTAAATGATAATTTACCAATTGAAACATGAACATTTCCATAAGAATCGTTTTTATATTCAACCATACCTTTTTTGATGTTACTAATAGCATCTTTAACATTAGTAGTAACTGTTCCTAATTTTGGGTTTGGCATTAAACCTTTAGGACCTAAAATTTTACCAAGTTTTCCTAATGCAGGCATCATTTCTGGAGTAGCTACGATAGTATCGAATTCGAACCAATTTTCTTTTTCGATTTTTTCTAACATATCTTCTGCTCCAACAAATTCAGCATCTTTTGCTTCATCTGCTTTAGTTTTAGTAACAACTAATACTCTTTTTGTCTTTCCAGTTCCATTTGGTAAAACAAAGCTTCCTCTAACATTCATATCAGTCTTCTTAGCATCAATATTTAAATTTAATGCTAAATCTACAGTTTCATCAAATTTTCTAGTTTTAAGACTCTTAAGTAATTTGATCGCTTCACTAACGTCATATTCTTTATTCTTTTCAACGCTAGCTTGTGCTTCCACATACATCTTACTATGTTTCTTCATAAACTTACCTCCTTATGTGGTGTTTGGATTATCTATTTCTCACGATTAATAATTTAAATTTTATTCTTCGCTTTCTTTTTCTTCTGATTCAGTATCTTCTTTATCTTGATGTGTTGTTTCTACTTCAACATTAGCACCTTCAGCCATAGCTTTAGCACTCTCTTCAGCTTCTTCAAGTTCAGCTTCTAATTTAGCTGCTTGAGCTTCTGCTCTTTCTGCTTCTTTTTCTTGTGCTTCTAATTCAGAATCATTAAGACCTTTAACAGCAATTCCCATATTTCTTGCTGTTCCTGCTACGATTTTAATTGCAGATTCAATATCATATGCATTTAAATCTGGCATTTTAATTTCAGCAATCTTTCTTATTTCATCTTTACTAATAGTAGCAACAATATGATTAGCACCTTTTGTACTTCCTTTTTCAATTCCAGCTGCTTTTAAAATTAAAGAAGCAGTTGGTGGAGTTTTTAGTACAAAATCAAATGTTCTATCTTCATAAATAGAAATTTCAACTGGTACTATATCTCCCATTTTTTCTCTAGTTGCTTCATTGTACTTAGTACAAAATTCTTGTAAGTTAATTCCTGCAGGACCTAATACAGTTCCAACTGGTGGAGCTGGTGTAGCTTTACCTGCTTGAATTTGTAATTTGATTTTCTTTACAACATTCTTTGCCACGAAAAACACCTCCTATATAATTTTAGATATTTTTTTCCGCGAGTGGTTCGCGATAATCCATATAATCTCCCACTTCTAATTTATATTAAAAATATAAATCGACTAGTACATAATAACACACAAGTCCCATAAAATCAAGCAAAAACAAATAAAAAGAGTAAAAATTACTCTTATATTTCAACAATCTTATGTTTATTAGGATCAACTAATATTTTAACTGCATCATCTACACCACTAGTCAATCTTTCAAATGATGCTTGTACATCTTCTAAAGTTACAATATCATCAATAAACTTTTCTAGATTTATTTTTTTATCAGCTACAAATTTTATAACAGCATCAAATTCAATTGGTTTATATGCAATTGAACCTTTTATATTGATTTCTTTTAATACAGCGCTAACCAATGGAACATTAACACTTCCTAATGAAATGCCAACCATTGTTAAATAACCATTTGGTTTTGTATACATAATAGCACTACTAAGAGCTGGACTATTTCCTACACAATCACATACAACATCAAATCCATTTCCATTAGTTGTTTTACTCATTAATTTTTCTGAAATCTTTGCATCCATTGCATTAAACCATTCATCTGCAACACCAAGTTTAACACTTTTTTGTCCTCTTGCAGGATTTGTTTCTGTTAATGCTACATATGAAGCTCCTTTAACTTTTAAAAAGTATGCTGTTAATAATCCAATTATTCCACCACCTATAACAAGAGCTTTATCTCCTTTTTTTATACCCGATATATTTGCAGCTCTAAGTGCAACTGAAGCAGGTTCTATCATAGCTCCACTTTCATAACTTACTGTATCTGGTAAATGTCTTACCATATCTTCACGTACAAGTACTCTTCCACCAAAAGCACCAGGATTATCAAGTGAAAGACCTATTGCTTGTTCCCAAGTATGGCTACATATTTGCACTTCTCCACTTTTGCATTCAGCACATTCGTTACATGGTGATATTGGTAATGCTGTAACTCTATCTCCTTCTTTAAAGTTTTTACTTCCACCATTATCAATTACTATTCCACTAAATTCATGCCCCATAACAAGCCCCTTTGGCTCACCAGAAACCCAATAATGAATGTCTGAACCACATATTCCAGCCTTTATTACATCTATTAAAATATATCCTCGTTTTCCAACTTTAGGTTCTCTATTTTCAAGTGTTAATTTCTTTGGTCCACTTATTGCTACACATCTCATATACATCCCTCTATTCTCTAATTATTTTACCATATTAAAAATAAAAAATGCATTAATAATAATGCATTTTACATATAATTATCTGCTTTTACTTCCATATAACTTTCTGGATGTTTACATACTGGACATACTTTTAACGCTTTCTTTCCTTTATATACATGTCCACAATTTCTACAAATCCAAATCTTTTCTTCACCTTTTTCAAATACTAAATTATTTTCAATGTTATCAACTAATTTCATAAATCTTTCTTCATGATGTTTCTCAATTTCACCAACCATTTTAAATAATGAAGCTATTTCTTTGAATCCTTCTTCTTTTGCAGTTTCTTCAAATTCTTTGTACATATCTGTCCATTCATAGTTTTCTCCACTAGCAGCATCTTTTAAATTAGTTAATGTTTCTGGTACTTCTCCATTATGAAGTTGTTTAAACCATAATTTAGCATGCTCTTTTTCATTATTTGCTGTTTCTTCAAATATAGCAGCAATTTGTTCATAACCATCCTTTTTAGCTTTTGAAGCATAATAAGTATATTTATTTCTTGCTTGACTTTCTCCTGCAAATGCAGTCATTAAATTTTGTTCTGTTTTACTTCCTTTTAATTCCATAACAATACCTCTTTTCTAAATAAATTATAACATGCAAAAAAAGTAATATCAATCGATATTACTTAACTTTTCTCATCATGAAATAAAGAATTATACTTAACCCAAAAATTATTCCAATAGAAACCAATACTTCATTTGGTTTCATCTTAACTGCATCATAGAATTCACCATATTCACTATAATTTACATCGAAATCATCATCTGTATCCATTAATTCATCAAATATACTTAATATTTTTGTTACTTTTACTTTAAATGAGTCTTTTTCACCATAATAATCCACTACTATTGTATCTTCCTCGTTTTCAGTATTGATATTTGATACTTTTATGTTAGGTGAATCTAATGAAATCTCTTCTTTTGTATTATCTGTGTATTGAACTTCAACTAATCCACCACTTAAATCTAATTCTTCATTATCACTATATGTTACTTTTGTTGGTTCTTCTTTTATCTTAACTTTTTTAACACTTCTTTTTTTAATATTAACTTCAAATGATGTCTTATTATTTAAATAACTAATTGTTATCTTATTTTTTCCAGAATTACTATTATTGAAACCAGATACTATAACATTTGATGATTTCATACTTACTATTTCACTAGTACCATCACTATATTCTACTCTAATCTTACCGCCACTTAAATCTAATATTTCTTTATTTTGAGTATAATTTATTTTTGTTGGCAACTTGTCGATTTCTATTTTATTTACTTTTCTGTTATTATTAGAAATAATATTTACTTCAAATGTTGTCACCTTACCAAGATAATTAACATTAATTGAGTTTGTTCCTACTGTACTATTATCAAATCCACTTATTTTAATATTTGGAGAAGATAAATTAATAATTTCATATTCGTCATTATCATATTTTAATTTAATACTTCCTGTTGTTAAATCTAAGTTTTCACTATTTTGAATATATGATAGTTTTTGAGGTAACTCATTGATAGAAATGTTAACTAATGATTTAGATAATATAGTTACTTCAAATTTAGTAGACTTAATACCATATGATAATGTAATAGTATTAGTTCCTACTTTACTATTATCAAATCCAATTACATTAACATCATTATTTGGCAATTTAATATCTTTTATTGTACCATCATTATATTTTAATCTTAATGTACTTCCAGTTAAATCAAGAGTTTCTTTTTTTTCTAAATATTCTATCTTATTTGGTTTGCTAATTAAATTAATTGATTCTACGCTTTGTGAAATAACATTTATTTCAATCGTTGTTTTTTTACCAAGATAATCTAAAGTAACTTTAACTACTCCAACTTTTGTATTACTAAATCCACTTGAATTAACACTTGAAGATGTCATACTTATTTCACTAGTAGAATTATCATCATATTTAGCAAGTAATATTCCGCCTGTTAAATCTAATTCTTCACTATTTTGAACATAGTTTATCTTAGTTGGCTTTTTCTTAACAGATACACTTACTAAACTCTTTGCTACTATATTCACACTAATAGTAGTTTTTAATCCTTTATAATTAATTGTTGCTGTAGTTTTTCCTATTTTACTATTGTCAAAATTTGTTACAGTCACATCTTTATTATCCAAATCAATTGTTTTTGTTCCATATGAGCCATATATTAATTTTAATTTACCACCTGTTAATACAATATCTTCAGCATTTTGGATATAACTTGTTTTTGTAGGCATTGTTGTAACTTCAATATCAGTCAATTTTTCACTAATATTATAGCTTGGTCTAAGAACTATGAAACTATCTTGACCAATTAAACTTGTAAGAAGTCTTTCACCTATAGACACTTTTCTAATTCCCGTAAAATCTATTTTTTCTGTTTTACTTCTATCTGGAGTATACATATAATAATTAAAACTTGCACTTTTATCATAAATGTATACCTTTCCATTATCTAGCGTCGCAAATTCACCATCTCCTAAATATAAATATGCATTTTTTTCTTCAATAACATATCCACCTTTTAGAGAAATATTATCATTTGCAATATTTGAGTCATATACATATAATACATCTCCAGGAATTAGAGTCTTTGTAGTATAAGCTACATTTCTATAATGAATAGCGCCTTTTTCATTTTGATATGTTGTTGCTACCCCACCAAACAATCCTTCAACAAAAGTGTTATAGTATGACTTATAATTTTCACTTATGTTTTCATTTTTCTTTAAATCATAAGTTTGAATTATATCTCCTTCATTATGTAAAGTTCTTTTATTAAATGCATTATTTGATTTTGTTAATTTATAATTAGACTTAACATAAAAATTATTAAATAATTCTTCTGGACTTAAAATATTAATATTGTAGTTTAACTTTTTATAAATAGTTAATATGAAAGATTCTATACTTTGATATGATTTACCCTTTTCTTCTTTTGCAAATCTAGATATATTAGATCTTTCAGTATTTGTTAAAGTTTTATTAATTTTCGTATTTATTTCTTTCAACGGAATATTGTTAACTTTACCTTTATTACTCTCAATTGTTTTGCCTAAATAATTCATATTTTTTATTACACTAACATTGTAATAAATTGATACTTTTTGACCCGCATTCACATTTACTGAGCATGTAATTTTTCCATTACTTTCTTTACAAGTCTCACTTAATGATTTTAATGAAGTATATTTTGGAACTTCATCATATATTGAAATATTACTATAATTAGTATTTGATTTATTTTCTACTGTAATAGTATATTTTATTGAATCACCTAAATTAACACTATCATATTTCTCAACAGATGCTTTTTTAGTTAGTGAAAGGCCTTTCTTCTTTAATCTATTTTCAGAGTTTGATGATAATTTAATATCACTATTACTTATTATTTCATTTAATGGTCTTAAAACTGATAACACTTTATTACTAGCATTATTTGTAACATATTTTTTTATATAAGTACTAAGTGCACTCTTTTTAACTGTTCCAGTTTTATCAGTATCTACTTCAAATGTTCCACTTTCAGTATCAATCATATCTGCCTTTGATTCAAGATGGTATTTTGCTCCTGATACACCATAATCATTTATTTTGGTTCCAACTGAACTATATGCTTTAGGTGCTCCACCACTTGAATGAAGTATCGTATCATCTCCAACATACAACATAACATGTCCGCTTGAATTATCCCCACTTCCATAAACAAATAAATCTCCAGGTCTTATAGCGTCAATTATTTGTTTTTGTACACTATCAGCATGATCTTTAAATTTATATGAGTCTGTTTCTCTAAGTGATAATATAGTAATATCTTTTCTATAATTTGTAGTATCATCTTTATTTGCTATTGCATTTAATTCAGCGGTATACATTTTAACTGCCCCGCTTTTACTAGTTATTTGATACTTTTCATTATTACTATGTACAAATGTTTCAGCATAAACATTAAATGTAAAATGAGAGCAAACCAAAAAGTGATAATCCTGATCTGTTGCTTGTTCTGGACTATACATACCTAATGGATTCATTCCATTTGTTTTATATACTTGTGTTTTATAATTTTTACTAATAAGAAATTGACCTGTATATTTAGCATTAGAACTATATTCATAATTCAAGTTAATAGCATCATATTGAAGAGCTCTACCTCTATAATAGTATTGATATGCTGTTTCAACGACTGCTTCTTCATATTTTGTTCTTAATGAAGAGGTTGTATCAGCACTTAAAGTAAGGCTTTTATTATTACTTGATATATAACTAAAACCTAATATAGTAAAAATTACTAAAAATACTGTTATATATAGCAACTTATTTTTCATGCTACTCACCTACTATAAAAAGTATAACACATTATATAACTATAAACAATTAAAAGACGTTTCAAATTGAAACGTCTTTATTACATTTTTGTAACTTGTATTAAGTCAACTTCAACTGGAGTTTCTTGTCCGAATAAGTCAATAAGAACAGTAAGTTTTTCATTTTCTTTATCTTCACTTTCAATCTTACCAGACATACCTTTGAATGGACCATCTATAATAGATACCATATCTCCAACTTCAACATTTGTATTAATTGGTTTAGCTTTTTCTTCACCATCGCCAATAAATTTCTTAACTTCTTCTGGTGATAATGGAATTGGTTTAGCTCCTTTTCCAGATGAACCTATAAATCCTGTAACTCCTGGAGTATTACGAACAACATACCAAGCTTCATCACTCATAACCATTTCTATTAGAACATATCCTGGAAACATTTTACGAACTTTTTCTTTTTTAACGCCATCTTTAATCTCTACTTCAGTTCTTTCTGGAATAATAACTCTAAAAATATTATTTTCCATTCCCATGCTTTCACGTCTAGATTCTAAATAATCTTTAACTTTTTGTTCATGTCCAGAATATGCATTAACAACATACCATAATTTCTTTTCTTCCATTAGAATAACCTCCCTAGAAATGCAAATAATGCATCAAGTCCATAAAAGAATAATCCAAAGAATACAAGCATTATAATAGTAATGCATGAATACTTAACTAATCCCTTTCCATCTGGCCATCTAACAGTCTTACTTTCTTTTTTAACTCCCTTAAAGAATTTTTTAATTGCCTTCACAAAAATCCCTCCAAAAAAAAACACTTCGTTGTGTTAATTAGATATTATCATAATATTCTAATTAATTCAAGTGTTTTTTTATATTTTTTTTGTTATTAGAATTTTAATTTATAACTATGTTTTTTTAATTCATTATATTTATCTTCATACTCAAAAGCTATACCAATTGTACCTAAAGCACTAATTGCAGAAGCAATCATTGTAGTATTTTTTACCCAATCAGGTAATTTACTGATAGTAAGGACTAATTGCTCAATTATTTTTTCAGTTTCTGGATTAATTGATTCTGGTGATAATGCTGCTAAATTCAAATATGCAAGTAAAGTAGAAACAAGAGATGCAGCTAAACAAGCTATTTCCTTATAGCGAGTTTCTTTTAATAATGTTTCATTTTTTTGCCACATATATAAATTTCCCCCTTTTTATTACAAGTCTAACAAAAAAGACTTGTACATTTTCATGTAAAAGTCTTGTTCTAAACTATATTCGGATAAGAAATCGTATTGACGAAATATAGATCATTATTATGAGAACTACTCCCTTTTAACGGTATATATTATACCACAAAATCGATAAAAAATCAATTATCTTTGATATCTAATATGTTTTGAATATATATTTTTTCTCCATCTATTGTAAGCAAATAATCATAACTTTTAGATATTATAGTATAGTATCCTTCTCCATATTTAGTTTTAATAAATAGTTTCTTTTTATATATAAAATCTTTAGATCTAAAAATTTCATCTATTCTATCTTGCAATTCATAAATATCTGGATACTCCACTATTTCTTTTTTTTCTAAATTATTTTCTTTATATGAATAAAATACCTCTTTATTATTGTGTATTTTACTTATATTATTTACATATATTTTAGGTATTTCTTTCTTCATATAAATATTATATGTGTTATAACCTTAAATATTCTTGCCTTTTAATATCCTTTTCTTTTAATGATTCCCTTTTATCATAAAGTTTTTTCCCTTGACATATACCAAGTTCTATTTTAACTTTATTTTTTTTGAAATATAATTTTAATGGGATTAATGTAAACTTATTAGTAGTTATTTCATGATTTATTCTTATTATTTCTTTTTTATGAAGTAAAAGCTTTCTTTCTCTTCTTTCATCATGATTAAATCTATTGCCTTCTTCATATTTGGCAATATACATATTTGTTAAATATACTTCGTTATTCTTTATTCTTGCATATGCATCATTTATATTACAAGAACCAGATCTAATACTTTTTATTTCAGTGCCTTTTAATTCTATTCCAGTTTCATATGTACTTTTAATAAAATAGTCATGATGAGCTTTTCTATTAACAATTTCCATATTATAACTTCCTTACTAATGCATAATCCACTTCTCTTCTATCTGGATATGCACCTGTACAACAAACTAAAACTTTATCTCCAAATCTTAAAACCATTCTTCCATTTCTTGAATAACCATATAATTTTTCATTGTAATCATAGTATCCACTAAATACTTTTTTATGTTCCTCTACAAAAGCAAATATTTCATCTTTATCAGTTAATTTCATTAATTCATTAGCATCTTGTTCAGTTAAGAAGAAATCTACTCTACCATCAACAAGTTTTTCTGTACTTGCAAAGAAACCACCAGGAAACATATTATCAATAGTTGCTTCCTCTATAGTACCGATTCTTTTTTCCATATATAAAGCATTTAAATAATCATTAACTGCATATTCACATTTTTCCGTGTCTACCTCACACATAGATATTTTTTCACAAATATCATTTAGATAATTACCCCAGAATTTTAATGTATTAGAATCATGATTTTTCTCAACAACAAATACTTTAAATAATGTATGAACAAGTAAATCAGCCATTCTTCTAATTGGAGAAGTAAAATGACAATATAATGGGCTTGCTATACCAAAATGTCCATAGTTTTCAGGAGTATAACGAGCTTTTTGCATACATCTTAATAATTTATCATTGAATGCACTAAAGTTATTTTTATCTCTCAAATATTCAACTATTTGTGCTACTTGTTTACTTGAAATATTATCAGGATCTATGTTAAATGGTAATTTAATTCCATAAACTTCTAACATATCCAAAAATTCTTCTATTTTCTTTGGATTTGGATTTCCATGTGTTCTAAATACGAATGGAACTAAACCACTTGTTATTTCGGATAATTTTCCTACCATAAATGAAGCAAAAGCTTCATTAGCATAAATCATTTTACATTCAATTATTTTCTCTGCTTCTCTTTGTACTCTTGGAACAATATCTATAACATTATCATTTTCATCAAATATATGTTTTGGTTCTTTGCCTTCAAAATTGATTTTACCTCTTCTTCTTAAGGCATCTTCCATTATTTTATAAGTCACATAATGATTCTTTATATATTTTCTTGTAGGAATATTTATTTCATTTCCACATTTAAAATCTTCTATATTATTAAATTTAAGTAATTCATCAGTAGTAAGATTATATTTAAATGCTATATCATCAATAGTTTCATCATCTTTAACTGTGTATTTTAAAGTAACATAATCTTTTGTATCTTCTGTTTCTTTATCATCAATAATATCTTGTACTGCATCATAATTCATTTTTTGCTTTGATCTAATTACTGAAATAAATACATTTGGATTTATTATTTTACCAGAATGATCTAGTTCATATTCTACACTTACTGCAAATCTATCTTCATTAGGATTTAATGAACAAATACCATTTGAAAGTTCTATTGGAAGCATTGGAGCAACTTTATTACCCCAATAATCTGAATTACCCTTTTCTTCTGCATATTTCCAAATAGCACTACCCATTTTAACTTTATCACTTACATCAGCAATAGCTACAGTTTCTAAGTAATTCCCATTTGGTGAAATTATTGTATTAATAGCATCATCAATATCTTTTGTATCTTTACCATCTATTGTAATAATAGTTTCCCCTCTTTGGTCTACTCTACCTTCTTTAATAGCTTTTTCTACATCTTCAGGTCTTTCATTAGTTCTAAATTTTTTAGCTTCTTCAAGTACTTCTTCTGGGAAAACAGAACGTCTTCCAAACTCACTACCAATTATTGCTAACTGTGTACTATTACCAACAGCATTCTTATGTCCAATAGCATAATCTATATATGCAAGCACTTTTCTTTTACTTACATCTCTTACATATTCTAAATGTACTATTAAACCATCTACTAAGTTTATTTCTTTTGGATTTTCTACTTCTACTTCAAAAGGTAAACCTTCTTCTAATATTTTGACATAAACTCTTCCATTATCATCTACTACTTCACCAATAGATTTACCAAGAGATCTTTTTAGAATATTAACAATCTTACCTTCATTTTTATATTTATCAGTTATTTCAATTGAAACAGTATCTTTATCACGAGCACCCTTCATTAAATCTCTTCTAATAAATACATCTTCATGATTAGGTATAATAATGTGTGCATTACCTTTTTCATGTAAATCAACTGTACCAACAATTAAATCGTTTAATATATATGTATTACCTGTAGAACACCTTAAAATTCCATCTCTACACATCAAATCAAGCTCATGAATTAATTCACGAAGTTCTTCCCTAGTGCTATTTTCTTTTATCATATCCATTATTTCTATTGGATTTAATTTTTTATTAGTACTATTTAATATTTTTAATATTTCATCTCTCATAATTATCCCTCGCAATTATTTTATCATATAAATTAAAAAAGTTCATAAAATTTATGAACTTATAATTATTAATTATTTTAAAACAACTGATAACACAAATGCAACTATAATAAATGCAAAACCTAAAGCATAAGTAAGTCTAGTTATAAACTTCTCTGCTCCTCTTTCTTTTGTCTTACCAAGTAACATAGCATTACCACCAGTGATTATTTGACTTGAATCACTAGCTTTATTACTTTGTAACAAAACTATAATTATTAATGCAATTGCAATACCAATTAATACTTTCATTAATATTTCTTCCATTTTCATCCCTCGCCAAGATATTATACTATACTTTTCACATTTATGTCAATTTAATTATAAAATACCAAAAATGAATTAATTATTTATCAAAATCAACAGCTTTTAGTATAAATAAATATAAGTCAGTATTATTAACTATGTAAAAATAACACTTCTGATTTTCAATAATAGAATAATACATTATTGGTAATTTTAAGTTATCTCTCATATCTAATAATTCATTAAATTCTTTTATTTTAACAACATTATAATTTCTCAAATTTGGACATGTATAACTATTTACAATCAACCTATCATATTGTCTCATAATTTTACTAATATATTTATCATATTTACTCTTTTTAGGACTTAAGAGTCCAATTAATCTAAGCAATGATATTACAGCATACAATGATATTATTAATAAAATACCAGCAACTATAGCCAATATATAATTACTTATAGAAATACTCTTTTGTTTAATAATATTGCTATTATTATTTATATCCTTATAATCCATTTGAATTGAAATAGACTTTTCAGACAATGGTATTTCAATTAACATATTATTTGTTGGTGATAATTCTTTAATTTTATCATCATTAGACTTCTTATCAATATTTAAATAAACACTCAATTTACTTGTAGTTTCTAAACCATATGTAGATTTAAATGAATTAGCAATTTTATTATATTCATCATAATCTATTGATATGTGTTCAATTATTGTGTGATCTTGACTACCTTTTAAAGAAAAGTTTTTATCTTCAGAAAGTTTATAGTCTTTAGTTAAATATATTTTTTTACCTTCAGAATCCATAATACTTAGTTTTGCACTAATATTATAATTAAAATCTAAATCCACTTTTTCACTTATATTGAAATTATATAAATAATCTATATCAATATAATCAATTAAACTTGCAACATATAGCATATCTTTATTTAAAAATTTATCTTCATAAAAATCATTTTCTTTTAAGAAGACTCTATAATCAAGGTTACTCTTTTCAGTATAATTAATATATTCTTCATTTTTAATTATTAATGATTGATATAAAAGTATTACCCCTATTGCAAAAGATAAAATAAATACAACTGAAAATCTTAACAATCTTCTTTCATAACTAATATATTTTTTATTATTAATAGAATTATGAGGCGTATAATCAATAGAAATATTATCTATTTTTTCATTTGACTTTTCAACCATCAAATTATCATTTTTTGATTCATATAAAACATTTGATGATTCTATATTTTTATTATCATCAATTATTTCAGTTATAGAATTTTCTTTATTAACTAGTGAATCATCTATTGTATTTGATGAATCAGACTCAACTATTGATTCTTTTAATTCACTATTATCAATAGTTTCATTCATTGAATTATTATCTAATGGTGAGTTTTCTAATGATTTTGGTGAATCAACTTCAAATATTGATTCTTTTATTTGATTATCACAAATAGTTTCATTCATTGAATTATTATCTAATTGTAAATTTTCTAATGATTTTGGTGAATCAGACTCAACTATTGATTCTTTTATTTGATTATCATCAGTATTTTCATTAATTGAGTTGTCATCTATAACTTGTATATCTTCCAATGTATTTGATAAACCATCTTCAAATATTGATTCTTTTATTTGATTAGAATCATCATTAATAGAGTCATTTTTAATCACTGGTGCATCTATAGGTATATCCACCAAATTAGAAGTATTTGTTGACCCATTTTGACTATCAAAATAATTAAAAGTAACATCTACATTTGTATCAGAAGATGGTAAATTTATATGATTAGAAACATTTGATTCATCTACTTTTTGACTATCATAAATAGATTGAATATCAGGATATTTAAAATCATTAGAACTATCTGATTCTGTAGTCTTACTAGTTAATCCCTTTTTCTTCCTTTCTCCCATTTTATTCCTCCCATAATTCATTTAGCCATACAGTTGGCATTCCAAGATATGGAATTCTATATTTTACTAATCCAACTATCATATCTTGTTCAATTATGTAATTGTCAACTTCCTTATTAGCATCCCCCTTTGAATAAAAATAATATTCATTATCAATTTTAATTTTATTTGCAAGTCTATGAACTACGATAACATTATGATAATTATAAACTATAACATCACCAACATTAATATTATCATAATCTTCAGTTTTGTGAACTATTACTATATCACCCCTATCAATTGCAGGTGACATACTACCTGTCGCTATAGCTACTGCGCTATAACTAAAATATCCAGATGAAAAATATACTAATACCATAACTATAATTGCACTTACTATTATTCCTAAATATCCTTTTTTATTATAATTACGAGATAAATATTCATCATTTTCATTTTTTACTGTGCTATATACCTTTAATGTTAGAACAATTGGCAATAGAAAATTAACTATTGAGGTTAAATATTCATTTGCATTAGGAATAATAGGAATAATATAAGCATACAAATATATAACTAAAGAATATATTATAACTGGTAAATAACCAGCTTTTATATTAACGTATGTTGCATATATATTATAACTTATAGAAGGTAAAACAATAAGTGCTATAAATTTGAATATATGCATTGTATCATTAATAATACCATAATAAATTGAATTTGTAATATCTAACATAATAAATACTACTACGCTTAAATATATTAGCATTTTACTATTTTCTGATTTTTTTAACAAATTATATCTTAATACTTCCCTAATAATAACCAATGTTATTATAGGAGCAATATAGTCTCTTATTCCAGCTAAAGTAAAGTAATTTCCAACCTTAGCAAATCCTATTATTATTCCAAACAAATAATAAATTATTAAAAATACAAGCACATAAATAATAGTATCTAAAATAATATTTTTAGTTACCCTATATTTACTTTTTTCAAAGCCAAATATTAATTTAAATATTAACAATACAAATGCCATAAATAATGACATTATTAATCCAATTAAAATATTATAAATAAAACTATTTATTACTAGAATTAAAAGAAGTAATAATTCAAAAATTAACAATCTCCTAACACCCTTCTTCATCTTTCCTCCAAATAGTTTTGATATTTAATTAATTATTAATCAGCTGATCCATATGTCAATACAGTATCACCAAAGGAAACTGAAAAATCACCATCGGCAACTGCTGCATTTGCTGCATAACTAATAGTAACTTCAACTGCTTCAGAAGCACCTTTATTAAGTGTATGTGAAGATATATTAGTATTTGATGAATTATATGTATTTGTACCAACTTTAACTGAAATACTTATTCCATTACAAGCAGAATTAACATATGTTTGATTTGTTCCACTTGCTGCTGTACATGTTTTACTACCTATGCTAACGCTGTTTAAATATCCATTAAATGAACCAGCATTATAAGCATAAAAACTATACTTTACTGATTGACCAGGAGCTGTAAAATTAGCTTTTAATCCTGATATAGTTGATGCTGTTAATGTAGCAGCTTCACCAGTAGCTCCTGTAGTAGTTGGAGTAACTGATCCAGTTTGTGCAGCAGTACTTGATGTTGATAATGATACATTAAATGTACTTGAATTTGGCTTTACACTTGCACTTGATTTAATAGTTAATGTGCTACTAAAAGCTGCAAAACCAAGTGATAATGTTGCAACTGAAATTAATAATGCAATTATTATTATTATTTTTGTTTTGTTTGTATCTCTCATTTCACCCTCCTACATTAATCAACTGTTCCATATGTAAGTGAAGTAGTTCCAAAATTTACTGAAAAATCACCATCAGCAACAGCACCATCTGGAGCATATGTGATAGTTACAGCAATTGGTTCATAGCTACCAGATGTTATAGCATGGCTTGATATGTTATTATTTGTTTCAGTAAATGAAGAACTTCCAGCACTAACAGTCATAGTAATATCATCACATGCTGCTTGAGCATATTCTGCTGTTGTTCCACTAGCAGGAGTACATGTTTTTGTTCCAAATACTATACTATTCAAATATGAATTAAATTCACTTCCATTTATACTATAAAATGAATACGTAGCTGTTTGACCTGGCTCAGTAAAATGAGCATTAATATTTTGAATATTACTTTCTGTTAATGTAGCAACATCTGCTGTTGCTCCTCCTGTAGTTGTAGCAGTAACATTCCCTGTTGTAACTGTATTAGAATTAATTGATAAAGTTCCCCCACTATATAATGTAGAACTTGGACTTACATCTGCAGTAGCAACAATTCTAAGAGTACTAGAAAAAGCTGCAAAACCAAGAGAAATTCCTATTACAGAAACAAGTAAAGAAATAATTGCTAAATATTTTAGTGTTTTATTGTTTTTTTCCATTATTATCATCTCCTAACATTATAAAACATTTTAAATATTGCTTATTTATCTTCAATATTACACATATAATATATCACAAACAAAATAAATAATAAATATTTATTTATTTTTTATTTACGATTTCACAAATAAAATTTTTTCCATTCATATAATAATTAAATTCATATTTTTTATTCTTATACTCATACGTTTTTGTATATAACATTTTATATTTATAAATTGCTTCTTCAACTGGTATTTCAAACTTATACTTTGTTTTACCAGATAAGTTATCTTCTATAGGTTTTAAATCTTGTGGAATACTTAGTTCATCTAATATTTTACTTGTGAACGACTTTATATATTGATCTATTTGAACAATGATTGGAATTTCCTCTATATAACCATCTTTAAAAAATTCAATTCTATATATATTAGCATTCATTTCTTTACCTCTAACATATATTAATTTTCCATGAAGATTATCTAACTTTAATTCTTCAATAGATTCATATTTTTTCACAGAACTAACTTTATATTTATTAGATATTACTATTTCATTATTTTCAATGACATTTATTTTTTTTAAATCATCTATATTTTGAACACTAAATAATTCTACAAAATTTATATTTTTATCATTTTTATTTTTTAAGTTAATTATTTTAAAAATGATTAAAAGAAGTATTAAGGTTACTATAATTACACTCAATAAAATTATTCTTTTATTACTAATTATTTTTTTTATCATTAATACCTCCTTTAACATTTTCCATTTATATTATCATATCCAATTTGCCATCCTGATTTAATAAACTTATCATAATTAGATAAACAAGTACTATTTTCAGCTTGTATTATAGAGAAACCTAAACCTTTCATAGTTTTGTTACTAAGTATTTTTTCTAATGTTGATGAAATACCAATCAATTGATTTAGACTATTATTACTCAAGTTATTACATCCGTCGATTATAAGTGATATATTGATAATATTCTCATTTATGATTTTACTAAAATCAATGTCAGTTAACTTATCACAACCATAAAATGCACTACTTATATCAAAAACATTACTTGTATCAAAATTATCAAAGTTTATAGATGTCAAACTATTTAAATATGCAAACATATAAGAAATATCTGATCCTGCTTTAACTCCACCATTTTGTCCTATTACTATATCATAAAGATTATTAGAATAATCATCTATCCAAAGTAAAATACTTCCATCTTTATTACTAGAAACATCCCATACATTTTTTTCACTCGATGTATGATTATTTAAAGAATCAGAAAATCTAATACTGTTTATTTCACCTCTTAAAATATTTGTACCTAAGAAATATGATGTGGATGAAATATCCATAATATTGTCATTTACAATTGTGTTATCTGTATTACTAACAATATTCTTATTTGATATTGATTTTTTTGTTAGTAATTGTGAGTTTAATTCATCAAGTATTGGGTCTGTACTGGATACTTCTCCTCCTCCACCAGTGGTATTATAATGCGGATATAATGTTATATTAGTTTGTGATGTAGACCAATTACCAGAACTATCAGTATATCCGCTTACTGAAGGTATTAAATATCCAAATTCATTCATAACTTTTACTCCACCAGTAGAAGCTGTATACCAACCTAGGAACGTAAATGTTTGAACTGATAAACCTCCTGCTCTAGATGCTTTTATTTCATAAATTTTATTATAAAATGCTTCACCGCCTATTGTCTCAAGAGTTTCATAAAAGTCCTGAGTTTCATTATACGAAACTGTATCTAGTGACGTATTAGTGGAAAATGTTTTATTTAATCCTTCAACTTTATATGAAATAGTATCAGTTGTTGCAGCTAGACTTGATGAACGTTCCGCATAAAAGGTAACATTTATTTGATTTGACACGCTAGCATAAGCATATAATGTAGTATTATTCATAATTATTGAATAACTTGTACCTGGTTGAAAGAACACACCAGTACTTCCTGGATAAGTACTATATTGAGACCAACCATTTACAGCATAACCAGATGTTGGAGTAATATTTGGAAGAGTAACTGAACAAATACTTGCTATATTAAGATCTGAAAAAATGTAACATGAATCTTCTACTGCTGATATTGCATCAACATTCTGACCAATTTCATAATTAATATCAAATCTATAAATAGTATAAAGAATATCAGCATCAGAATTTGCAGCATCTTCAACGCTTTCAAATTCAATAATTGTGCCAGCCATTATTCCAAGTCCTGACCAAACTGAACTACCAGTTCCTGTTTGAGGGGTATAGTTAGTTAATCCATTTGTTGCAAATGATAATACATTTACTATTTCATCATTTGCAGCGAAGTATGAATTTCTATATATTGTCTCCTCTACATTATCTGTACCATTATAATAATACAAAGTTACTTCTTGGCTATAATATGCATAGAAAGTTCTATCGCTTGTAGCTACAATTTCATTTTGCATATTATTATCAATAGAAGCCACTGTCATAGATTGCATTGAATCAGCTATATTAGCATAATCATTTCCATAAGGGCCAAAACTATTAGTTACTTCTTCTGGAATATCTTCCATAGCACAATATGTTTCAGTATTAATTATTGAACAAATAGTTGAAATTGTGTCTATATACGTTTCATCATCAGTTTCATCGTAAGCATTATAATAATATGTCCAAGTAATATCTTTAAATGTTATAGCATAATATGTAGCATTATTACTAAATGATATTGTTGTTCCAGGAGTAAAACGAATTAGAGTAATATTCATTCCAGATCCTAATCTTCTAATATCTGCAATTTGACTATTAGCATTAGTTGACCAGCCTGATACAATGTAATCATCTCTAAAAATAGCTGGCAAAGTAATATCACAAGAAGAACCTGTGTTATATATACTACAAGATAATGAATTTGCTCCTATACTTGTTGCTCCATTTTTTTCAAAAGTTAATGTTATTACTTTTTCTGATTGAGCATAATAGTAAGCATCAGCTGATACATTAATACTTGTATTATGATTCAAAATAATTTCTCTACTTGATGAACTACTTGAATAACCTAAAGCAGTAAATCCTGAAAAAGTATTAATTGTTGGCGTTGTAATACTACACGAAGTCATTTGATTCCACATTGTACAACTTTCAGTTACTGTATTTGCAGCACTAGCACTTCCACCACTAGGAGTTTGACTTAAGTTACTATTTTTATTAAATACTAGTGAAATATCTTTCTTCGTAATTGCATAACAAGCTGCTTGGCTATTTTCACTAGTAAGAGTTAATTTATTAGTTGAAATATTATAGTTTGGATCGTTTTGTGTAGCATTAGGATTTTCAAATGCCCAACCAATTATTTCATATCCTGTTCTTGTAATAGTAGGAGGAGTTACAGTGCAACTTGTCTGTTGAACGTCACCATTATATACAGCAGGTATTGTGCATTCTTCTTGACTTTCAACTGTATTTGAACCATTAGCGAAAAATTGTACATAATATGTGTCTTCTGGAATATATGATTGTGCATAAAATGTTACATTTGAAGAAAATACAACATTTTGACGAGTTTGACCAGAAGTATGTAAAATTGTTCTATTTGTTGCTGCATCCGACCATCCTAATACTGTAAATCCATTTGGAGCGTTTATTATTGGGTAAACTAGCGTACTTTTTGTACAACTAGTGGCCTGAGTTGCTCCATTATATACAGCAGGTATTGTACAAGCAACAAATGTTTCTGACTCACTAGTATAAGTTGTTGAATTGTATTTAAAACTTGTATTTCCATTTTTATAAAAAGTTATTGTTCTATCGATTGCTGGTTTTTCAGATTGTGCATAATATGTTTTATTTGCTGATACTACAATTTGAGTATTATGATTTAAACTTATAGTCCTATCTGTCGCACCATTAGAATAACCTAAAACTGTAAACCCAGTAGGTGCTGTTATTGTTGGACTAGTTATATCGCAATCAGTATCAACATTCCATATAGTACATGTCTCAGTTACTGTATTATTAGTATTTGTACTTCCACCAAATGGTTTTTGACTTGTATTTCCATTCTTATCAAAAACTATATTAACTGTTTTAGAAGTTATTGCATACCAAGTTTGACTATTATTGCTAGCTGTTAGTGTTAATTTACCAGTTGCAATATCATAACTAATATTAGAACCAGATGCATTAGAAGAAGTATTATAGCCATGTACCATAAATCCACTTCTAGATATTGTTGGTGCATTTATTTGACAAGAAGTACTTTGTTCATCATTATTATAAGCTTTGGGCAATTCACAAGAAATTTGAGATGTGCTTGATAAACTAGCTCCATTTGCATTAAAATTTGCCACCAATGTTATTGCATTTTTATAACTTATTGAATAATATGTTGAATTACTTGATATATTAATTGAACCAGTTTGTCCAGTTGTTGCAGTTGAGGATGTATTCCATCCAACTGCTGTATATCCACTGTTAACTGTAATACTTGGGGTTTCAACACTACAAGAAGTATTACTTCCAGTAGTTGTACAACTATCACTTGTCTTACTAATACTTGATACTCCTAATCCTTGTTTAACAAAAGTGGCAGTAAATGTTTTTCCATTTATTGTTGTTGAAGAAGAATTTGTTTTGGCATTATAGTTTCCAACCTTATCTTGTATTGCATTAGCATTAATACTTAAAACTACACTACCAGTACTAACTCCTGATACAACAACATTATATTTATAACCATTAGTAATTGCAATTGGAGAACTAACTGATTGAATTGTTGCATTTGTATTACTTAATGAGAACTTCGAAGTTGTTAAAGTTTGACTATTCATACCTGAGTTTGAATCAGTACAACTAACAATAAATGTTCCTGTTTCACCAACTGTTAAACTAGATGGTGCACTAACAGTACATGTAGGTTTTGTATTATCGAAAATATATGTTCCAAATCTTTGATAAGTTACTGAACTAATTGTTGTTGGTGTACCATTTGTTGTACTTTCATTATTGCTTGTGTCTTTTACTCTCTTAACAAATAAATAATATGTTCCTGTCTTACTTGTTCCAATTGTAAATGAATTATTGGAAGTATAATTTGTCCACGAACCGCCAGAAAGAGAATTACTTGATGTAGACAAATAATATTGATAAGAATTATTATTTGATAATGCCTCGTTATCACTTACAGTGATTTTAACAGACTTTGTTTTGGCTACAGTTGAACTATCTGGAGATACTGTTATTACTGGATTTGTTACATCAGCCCAATGAGCGAAGTATTCTATGTTATTTGGTGGCATTGTTGTTGAAGATGTGATTTGTGTTCCACCAGTTGCGCTAGTAAACCATCCAATAAAATCATATCCATCTCTTGAACTTGTTGGTAGAGTTCCTAATGGCTGACCATATTTCTTTGTTATAGAGTTTCCATTACTTCCACCATTTCCATTAAATGATGCTGTAAAATCATCTTCTTCTACTACTGATGTAAATGATTTGTCAGTTGATAATGTATAAGAAGTATTAACATTTTTAATCTGTGACCCATCATTCCATCCAACTACTTTATATCCTGTATTTGGAGTTATACTTGGTAATACAACACTACACGTTAAACTAGTACCAGTAGTTGTACAACTATCATTTGTTTTACCAATTGAACTGACATTCGTTCCAATAGCAAATGATGCAGTATATGTTATACCATTTATTCTAGTTGTTACCCTTCCTGATTTAGACTTATATGTTTCTCCTGCGGGAATGTAATAATAAACTGAATATGTTCCAACACTTGCCATCTTTGGAATTGTTGTACTACCACTACTATAATTTGAAGAATTTATTTCGCTGTCAACGCTATAATATACAGTTCCAATTCTATTTTGTACTTCAACTAATTCTTGTTGATTTCCATTTACAGTTAAGTTCTTACCAGTAATTATTGTTGGATTACTTTGAAGAGCACTTCCAGCACTTTCTAGTATAAATGGATTTGTTCTTTCACCTGTACCACCAACTATTAGAATATCACTTTTTAAATACATAACAGGATATGTAGAATATAATGCAGTTATATTTTCATCTATTAAATTGTTATTGTTAATAGCAACAACTTTGTTATTAGAAGCACTATTAATTGTAAACTGATTGTTATTAAGCCAAGCACTTGATGATGAATAATCACTAGAAGATATCAAACCTACTATTCCTGTAAAACTATTACTATCAGAAATATTCCATAAAGAATAATCAATCATTTGTTTAGATGTATCACTTAATGTATTATAAAAAGTTGTATTTAATGTGGTTTTTAATGCAGAATTATTGAAGTCGTTAGTTATACTATCAAAAGCTAAATTACCTATAGACTCATCTTTTATTATTTTTGTTCTTGATTCTTGATTTCCATAACCATCATCAATAGTATATATTCCTATTATTCTATATAAATTATCATTAAATAAAACATAATTTTTTGAATTACTTTCAGTATATATAGAATCAGTTGTATCATCAGAATTTTCAACAATATAATTATCTTGATACTTAGCATATATTGTTATATCAGAATCAACATTAGTCATTGTAAGTAATCCACTTGTTTTATTATATGTGTAATTGCTTGCTCCACTTATTTCAACACTGTCAGGCTTTGAAGTAAAAGTGTAAGAATATGTATCTCCTGATAGTATCTCATTAGGAAAACCAGTAGTATTTTCTAAAAAATTTATATATGTAATACTATTATATGGCTCAAAATCAAAGTCTAAGTTCACATCATATGTACCTGTTGAACTTGAATATATTTTAACAAAAATCTCTTTTGTTGCACCTAAAGTACACTCACTATTATTACAAATAGAAGTTTTAGGATTTGAAGAACAATTTCCACCACTACTATTACATATACTATATTTGACATTTGTATTGTTGTTATTGATTTTTAATAAACCAGATTTAACATTTCCGTAATTTGTTAAATCAACTTTATATAAAACATATGAACTAGTACTTGGTAATGTAACATTACCAACTAATCTTGATACATTAAAATCTTCATAATTAGACACAGCATTAGCGTTTGTTTTACCTATACTTACATTTGAAACTCTAACATTTTCATGGAGTCTTATCTTAAGTTGTGTATCACTAATGTATAGTTTATTTTGAAACGCAGAAAAACCTATTGATATTGATAATATCATCAATAGTACTATTGCTATTAATAGAAATTTATTATTTATTTTTATGTATCTTCTACTCATAGTCTTCCTCATTATAAATTATAGCATAAATTATAATATATTAAAAGAACACATATTATAAAAAAAGGTAGATTTTATCTACCAATTTTATTCAAGTCTTCTTCTATCTTTAAAAGTCTATTAAACTTACAAATTCTTTCTCCTCTTGAAACAGATCCAGTTTTAACAAAAGGTATATTTAATGCCACTGCCATATCAATTATAAATGTATCTGTTGTTTCTCCACTTCTATGTGACATAATAGTTGTATAATGATTCTTTTTAGCAAGAACTACTGTTTCTAAAGTCTCTAAAAATGTACCAATTTGATTTGGTTTTATTAAAATTGAATTACATAATTTATTATCTATTCCATTTTGTAATTCTTTCTTGTTAGTAACAAATAAATCATCACCAACTATATTTAATCCTTTTCCAAGTTTTTCTGTCATAATTTTAAATCCTTCATAATCATCTTCATCGAAAGGATCTTCTATAGATATAATTGGATAATTTTTTAATAAATCAATATAATAATCTAATAGTTCTTCTCTTGTTAAAAATTTATCTTCAATTTTATATTTATCATTTGCTTTGTTATAAAAAGATGAGGCTGCTACATCTAAAGCTAAAAATACATCTTTTCCTGGCTTATATCCTGCAGTCTCTATAGATTTTATAATATAGTTTAATGCACTTTTATTATTATCTAAATTTGGAGCGAAGCCACCTTCATCACCTACTGATGTTGCTAAATTTTCATCATCTAATATTTTTTTAAGAGCATGAAATACTTCACTAGCACATCTTAATGATTCTTTAAAATTTTCTCTTTTTGGAACAATCATAAATTCTTGAATATCTAAATTATTTTTAGCATGCATACCACCATTAACTATGTTAAACATAAGTCTTGGAATTTTCTTTTCTCTTGGATTTAAATATTCATATATTTCTTTTTTTGACTCTAATGCAGCAGCTTTTATACAAGCTATACTTACACCGAGAGTAGCATTTGCTCCAAGTTTACTTTTATTACTTGTTCCATCTAATTCAATTAATTTAGTATCTATTTCTTTTTGATGAAATATTTCCATACCTATTATTGCATCTTTAATAATTGTATTAACATTATTTACTGCTTTTAATACACCTTTTCCAAAATATCTTTCATCATTATCTCTAAGTTCAAGAGCTTCTCTAGTTCCAGTAGATGCTCCTGATGGTACACTAGCAATGCCTTTAAAACCTTTTTCAGTTGTAACTTCTACTTCTACAGTTGGATACCCTCTAGAATCTAATATTTCTCTTGCATATATATCAGTAATCTTGCTCATATACTCATCTCCATTATTTATAATTACATTATACTATTTTTTAGATAATTATGCTATAATATTCTTAAAGAATGGAGATATGAATATGATAATAAAAGAAATAGATGGTAATACCTTTAATGAATTTGCAAATAATCACGTACTCAAAAACTTTTATCAAACATATGAATATGGTGAACTAATGTCTCATAGTGATTTTTCATCTATGTATATTGGCGGATATATTAATGAAACAATGGTAGCTGGAAGTTTAATATTATATAAATCAATTGGTCCAAGTATGAAATATGGCTATGCACCAAGAGGTTTTTTGGTTGATTATTATGATCTTGAACAATTAACTAAATTTACAAAAGGAGTTAAAGATTTCTTTTTTAAAAAAGGATTTGCCTTTATAAAAATAAACCCAGAAATAACTTATTCAACTATTGATTTTGCTAGTAAAAGTAAAGTGATAAATTCTAGAAATAAAAAACTTATAGAAGAGTTAAAAAGACTTGGCTATGATAAATTAAAAGATAACTTATATTTTGAGTCATTACTTCCAAAATATACACCAGTAATTTATTTGCCTACTTATAATTTTAGTTTACTTGATCAAAGTATTATTAACAATGTTAAAGATGCTGAACTTGGTGGTATTAGATTAATTAGTGGTGATGAAAAAGATATACCAACACTTTATTCATTTATAGAAGATAAAAATAATAAAACTGAAGCTTATTATAAATACTTCTATGATATCTTCAAAAAAAGTAATATGGTTGATTTATTGCTAGTTGAATTAAACTATGATAATTATGTTAAATACTTACAAAAACAATACATTTATGAACAAGAAAAAAACGAAAAAATAAATGAGGAATTTGAAGAAAATCCTAATAGTGTTGATACTTATAATAGAAAGATGAGGTCAGATCAATTAATGGCTAAAATTTCTGCTCAAATTGCAATGTCAAATACTAAAATGCAAGAAAATAATATTAAGGAAATTTTAGGAGCAGCCTTTATTATTAAACATCAAGGTAGAATAACTATTTACATAACAGGAAACAAAAAAGAATTTGAAGGAATAGATATTAAAACATTTATGTTCTATAAAATAATTGAAAGTTATAAAAATGCTCATTATTTATACTTAGACTTATATGGAATTACAGCTGATTTTACAGATAATAATCCATATAAAGAATTAAATAAATTTAAACTAAAATTTAAACCAAATGTTTATGAATATATTGGTGAACTAGATTTAATAGTAAATAAACCATTCCATCAAATATTATGGTCAACTAATAAAATACAAAAAGAGTTTTATAAACCAGCAGTAAAAAAAGTAGAATAATTGTTATTCTACTTTTCTTATACATATTTTTCTAAATCTGCAGGAACTTTATCATTAACTATCATACTGATTATTTTATTTTCTTTTTCCTCACTAACTTCTCTTCCTGTAATATTAGATAACTCATGAATGATTTCTCTTAGAGTATTTTCATTTTTATAGTCCCCTCTTTGAAGTTTACCTGCTAGATTAATTATTGTGTCTTTATCTACTTTTGTTTTTTCTTCTATCCTATTTAATAAATTATCGTTCAAATATATCACCTAATTTATTATATGTGATATATATTTTTTTGACCTAAAAATTAAACATTAACCATTCAGGCTTCAACATAATTAATAAACCAATAAGTAACATAATAAGTCCACCAATTAAATGTGAATATTTTCCAAATTTATTTGATACAACTTTTATTTCTAATGTTTTCATTGCTATAATAAACACTATAATATCATCTATTAAAAAGAATAATACATATATCAATGAATAAATGATTTTTTCAGTATTAGAAACATTATTTAATGTTAAAATTTCACTAAACATAACTGGAAGTCCTAATGAACATAAAAGTTCTATTATATTAACTGATACTGCAAGTAATACAATACCAAGAAGTGCTAAAATAAATGATTTTTCCTTTACTATCTTTTTAATTGAATTAATAATTCTTTTTCTGTTTTTAGAATCTACTACTTCACAACCATCATCATTTTTATTACTTAGATTTTTTAAAAATTTAAGTACAGAATAAGTACCAAATACTATTGCTATAAATGCAATAGCAAGTCTTACATAAATAATATTATTTAAAAATACTGCAAGATTTAACCAAGATATTAAAAATAAGAAATATGTTGCTGCTGATGCAAATAAGAAAATTATACCAAGTATCCATTTTCTTTTTTTATTACTCATACCAAGTAACATAGATATTAAGAAAATAAGTATCCACATTGCACATGGATTAAATCCATCAACAAGACCAATAATAATCGTTGACAATAATAGTGGAACTTCTTTACCATTCATATTTCCAAGAATAGGAATATCAACTATATCATCTTCATATTTTTCTGGTTCTTCTACTTTCTCATCTGTTTCGCTAACTACGCCCAAATAAATTCCAATATCATCTTTAATTTTTACTTTTCTATAATAATTAACTGTATTTTTAATTTTTTCAGGAGTATTTTCTGCAAATCCAGTTATTGCATTTTTACCTATTATTAAATATGGAATTCCACTCGTATCATCTTTTAATATTTTATGAACTTCAGCATATTTTTTTTGATTTTCTTCATTAAACCAAACTTCATATTTATATAAATTTACATCATCATTTTCTTTTAAATATGGATCTAAAAATTTTTCAAGTGCTGCACAATGTGGACAACCATTTCCATAAAATAAATACATATTTACTTCATTTTCACTTCCACTAACAAATAATGGAACAAATAAAAAAGTAAATAATAATATATAAATAAACTTCTTCATTATTTTAACATCCTTTCAAATTCTTCCTTCTTATGTTCACCAATTAATCTACCAACTTCTTTTTCATCTTTATAAAATATATAAACTGGCATAATTTTTCCAGAATTAAACCTTTCTATATCATCAAAATCATAATCATATTCTTCTAATTCAAAATCATATTCACTTTTAATTTGATTAAAAACTTTATTCATAATAATACAAGATGGGCATCCCAATGATGATATTTTTACTATTTTCATTATTTACTCTTCCTTTCTTGAATATTATAAATCATTTTTAATAAAAGTTTTCTTGGCATAAATCTAACACCAAAAACAGCTAATTTCATCCTAAAACTAGGTATTATTAATAATTTATTTCTTTTCAATTTTTTTATTGTATAACTAGTTACATAATCACTAGTTAATGACTTTACTCCAAAGTGAACTTTAGCACGTGTATTAAATCCAGTATCAGTAGGTCCTGGACATAATACACTAATTTTAACATGACTTTTTTTACGCCTTAGTTCTTCATAAATAGCCATTGTTAAGTTATAAACATATGATTTTGTACTATAATATGTTGCCATTAATGGTCCAGGTTCAAATGCTGCAAGTGAAGCAACATTTAATATTTGTCCCTTATCCTCTTTAATAAAATCAATTAAAAATAGTTTAGTTAATATATGTAGTGAAACTATATTTAAATCTATCATATTAAGTTCATTATCCAAACTAGTTTTATTGAATAATCCACATTCTCCAAAACCAGCATTATTAATTAACAAATCTACAGTACCCTTATATTTCTCATATAATTTATAAACATTTTCTTTAATGCTTAAGTCCATAACTTCAGTTATTACTTCTACGTTATTTTTTAAATCATTTTGAATATGATCTAATTTTTCCTCACTTCTTGCTACTAATACTAAGTCATAACCTTCTTTTGCAAGCTTAAAAGCAAAATCACGACCAAGTCCATTAGAAGCACCTGTAATTAACGCTCTCATAATATTCACCACAATAATTTTAACACAAACTGTATTCTAATGCAAAAAAAGAACACTACATTTAGTGCTCTTTTCTAAAATTCAACATATTATTTATTATTATCTATAATCCCATTTACAATTTGAAGTATAACATCCGCATCTTCCTTTACACTTATCCCAACTATCAAAATAAGTTGCACAGTTAGGCCAATAATCTCCACCACAAAATTCTCCTTCGCCTTCTTTTTCTGCATATTTTGTTGTCCAGTGGCATGTTACAGCAGGACAAGAATCATTTTCTGGTGTGACTTCTGCAGTCCAATCGCCAGAATCATAAACACCACAATATGTTGTTGCAGTATCCTCTTTTGTTGCATCATCAGGTTGAGTTGAATATATTTTACATTTAACTTTACCACCAGAAATGCTAACCCCATGAGAACCACTATTACCAGGATAAGTAGGTGAATACATAAATCCTTCTTCATAAGTACCAGTAGGACAAGTTATTGTTGGGCAAGCTTGTTTCCATTTCGCATAAAGAGTTATGTTTGAATTACCAGTATATGTTCCACCAGAAGCATAGTCAGTTCCAGATCCATCAGATTTAGTGTTCCATTTCTCAAAAGTTTGACCTGATTTTGTAGGTTTAGTACTTGACAATGTTAAATTTTCTCCATGTATTTTTAATTGTGTAGCTGGAGCTCCAGTTCCTCCATTGGCATTGTATGCTACTGAATAGTATGTTTTACTTAAATTTGAAGTTCCTCCAATGGAACCTGATATATTTCCTGCAACATCCTTACAGAATAAATAATATGTTCCAGCAGTTGTTATATTACTTGTCCAAGATTTACTTGTTCCACTTGCTGAAGTATAATCACTAGCTGCTGGTGAACTTTTTGTTCCAAAATAGTATCCAGAAAGTCCAATATTATCCTCACATTTTAATGAAGCTTGTGTAGTTGTTGTTGTATATGTTGCTGTTGGTTTTGTTGTATCTACTTTGGCTACTATTGTTACTGTTAATACATTACCTTCATTGTCTGTTACTACCCATTGTCCTTTTCTATATCCATTTCCTGTAAATGTCGGATATTTTATTGCCAAATCAGTAGTATAAGTACTTGGACTACTTGAGCCATTATATTCACTTCCTGTATCTATCAAACTACCAGTTACATTCCACTTCCACACGATTTTTTCAATACCAGAGTCATTATCTGATGATTCAATTTTAAATGTTACTCCACTATTTAACCAATCACTACTTACTGTATATGTTCCATCTGATGTAAATGTTGATTGCGATTTTAATGTCGTTAATCCAACATTGTTTGCTTGACTTGTATCATGATTATATGCTGTTATTTTTACTGTTGGTTTAGTTGCATCTTTCCAGTGTGCATATATTGAATGATTATCTGGATTTGTTACTTTTGTTGCACTTGTTACTTCTGTTCCTCCACTTGCTGAAGTA